>CANJXD010000009.1 GCA_947478535.1 Acetobacteraceae bacterium | reverse complement strand
GAAGGGGTCCTGGAACACCATCTGCACGCGGCGGCGCAATTGGCGCAGCGCCTCGCCCTTCGCGGCGAGAAGATCCTGCCCGCCGAGCAGCACGCGGCCTTCGGTGGGTTCGATCAGCCGGATCAGCAGCCGGCCAAGGGTGGATTTGCCGCAGCCGCTTTCGCCGACGAGGCCGAGCACTTCCGCCTTCCGGACGGTGATATCGACACCGGCGACAGCGTGCACCGCGCCGGTCTTCGTCATGCCCAGCGGGCCGCCCAGTACATCGAAGGTCTTGGTGAGGCGCTGGGCTTCGATGATTGCGCTCACGCCGCTTCCCCGGGCCGCAGGCAGGCCGCGTCATGGGTGGGGGAAAGCGCGCGGAGTGGCGGGTCGGCGGCGTCGCAGGCCGGCAGGGCCAGCGTGCAGCGCGGCGCGAAGCGGCAGCCCGGCGGCAGGCGCGCGGGCGGTGGCACGCTGCCCTCGATCGCCACCAGGGGCGCATCCCCATCGCCGCTCGGGATGCAGCGCAACAGGGCTGCGGCGTAGGGGTGCTGCGGGTTTGCGAACAGCGCCTCGGCTGATGCGCGTTCGACGACCCGCCCGGCATACATCACCACCACGCGCTTCGCCTGTTCCGCCACCACGCCGAGGTCATGCGTGATGAACAGCACGGCCATCCCGGTTTCCGCCTGCAATTCGGCCAGCAGGTCGAGGATCTGTGCCTGGATCGTCACGTCGAGTGCGGTGGTGGGTTCATCCGCGATCAGCAGATCCGGCTTGCAGGCAAGCGCCGCCGCGATCATCACGCGCTGGCGCATGCCGCCGGACAGTCGGTGCGGGTATTCATCCACGCGCCGTTCCGGGCTCGGGATGCCGACGCGGCCGAGAAGTTCCACCGCGCGGTCGCGCGCCGCGTGGGGCGACAGCCCCTGATGCAGCAGCAGCGGCTCCGCGACATGCGCGCCGACGCTCAGCACGGGGTTCATCGAGGCCATGGGTTCCTGGAACACCATGGCGATGCGGTCTCCGCGGATTTTTCGGAGGTCCCGTTCCGGCAGGCGCGTGAGATCGCGGCCATCCAGCGCGATGCGGCCGCCCAGGATGCGACCGGGGGATTCCAGCAGGCGCATGATCGCCAGCGCGGTGACGGATTTGCCGCTGCCGCTTTCGCCGACCAGCGCCACCGTTTCCCCACGCTCCACCGTGAAGGCGGCGTCCTGCACCACCGGCATCGGCGCCTGGCGCGACCCGAAGCCGATGGTGAGGCCTTCGACCTCCAGCAGCGCCATCTATTTCGGTGGGCCTTCGCCGCGCGCGCGGGCGGCCGCGACATGCGGCGGCGTGACGCCGAATTGCCGGTGGATCCCCTGGCCGCGCAGATAGTCCTTATGGCGGCCGACGCGCGGGTTGTTGCAGCGCTCCGCGTAGAAGCCCAGCAGCGGCTTGAACCATTCCAGGCTGCGCCGCAGTTCCGCGATCGGCTCCAGGCTGAGATCGACGCGCAGATCGACATGTGCCACGGCCTGGTCGTTGTAGGTCAGCAGCGCGGCAGAGGTCTGGCCTTCCGGATACTGCCCGCCGACATCGCGCCCCGCCTCGATGGCGCGCATCAGGCGTTCCTCGAAGGGCTGGTCGGCATGGGTGAGGTAGGCGTCATGGATCGCCTGCACGGTATGCTGGCCTTCCAGCATGTTACCGAGCGCCACGAAGCCATCACCCACGAGATGGGAGGCGTGATCGCGGTTCTGGGCCCCGGTGCGCGCGACGGCCGTGCCCATGATGTCGATCACCGCGATCTGCCGGTATTCGATATCGACATCGCCATCGACGAGTTCGCGCATCACCTTCGGCGCCTTGTAGCCGAGCTCCAGCAGCTTCAAGCCAAGCCGGCCGAGCCGCGGATCGGGGCTTGCCTGATGTGCGATCACACCGATGCCGTGCATGACATGCACGCAGCGCGATCCGACGGCGGGCGAGGATGTGGCGATGCCGATGCCGATCGAGCCCGTGCGCGGGCAGCGCGCCGCTATGGTGAAGGTCATTGGGTAAAGGCCTCCGCAGGACGCGCGCAGCATAGTCATGCGCGATCGCATCACACAACTTGCATCCCACGCCGCGCGCGACATAGCATCATCAATCCGATGAGCGAGGATGGTGATGACGGTCTTCCACCCAGCGCCTGTGCCGCGCCGCGATGGCGCGCCCTTCGGCGAGGAATTCTCCACCTTCGCGATCTCCGCGAAGTGCCCTGACACCGGGGCCTATGGTGTCGCGATCTCGACGCGCCCGATCGGCGTCGGCGCGCGCTGCCCCTTCATCGCGCCGGGCCTCGGGGTGACAGTGACGATGGCGGTCACCGATCCGCGGCTTGGCCCGCTCGGGCTCAACCTGCTGCGGCTCGGCTATTCCGCGCAGAAGACGATCGACGAGATCGCCGCCAGCGATCCGCATATCGAATGGCGCCAGATCAGCGTGATCGACCGCGACGGCAATGCGGTGGCCCGTACGGGGGCGGAAAACAAGGACTGGTCCGGGGCTTTCTGCGAACCCGGCATGGTCGCGATGGGCAATGGACTGATCAGCGAACGCACGGCAAGCGCGATGCGCGATGTTTATCGCGCGACGGCTGGGCAGGCGTTGCAGGACCGGTTGATGGCGGCGCTGGAAGCCGGGCGCGATGCCGGCGGGCAGCACGGCGGGCAGCATTCCGCCGCGCTGATCGTCTACGGCGCGGAGCCCTATCCGCTCGTCGACCTGCGCGTGGATGAGCACGACGAGCCAATCGGCGAGCTCCGCCGCATCCTCGAACTCTACCGGCCGACCATCGAATACTACCGCATCCGCCCTTGGCAGCCGCATGCGCTGGGTGGCGAGGCGGACTGGATCGCGAAGCAGGCGGCGAAGGGAACAGCGGCATGACCTTCACCGTCGTCGCGCGGTGCCCGCGCACGCGCATGCTGGGTGTCGCCATGGCGACGCGGTCCATCGCCGTCGGCAATCGCTGCCCCGTGGTCGTGCCGCGCATGGGCGCTGGCGCCGTGCAGGCGGTGGCTGATCCGCGCCTCACCCTGACCTGCCATCGCCTCATCGCGCAGGGATGGCACGCGCCGAAGGTGGTGGCGGAACTGGCCGACAGCGATCCGCGCCGCGGCACCCGCCAGATTGGCGTGGTGGACATCTACGGCCACGCCGCGGCCTTCACGGGCGAGCAGAACCACTTCTACGCCGGGCACATCACCGGCGATGGCTGGCTCGCCATGGCGAATGCCGTCGTGTCCGAATCGGTGGTGCAGGCGATGGCGGAAGCCGTCTCCGACGAAGGTCCGGCGCTGGAAGAACGGCTGATGCGCGGCATCGAGGCCGGTGGCCGTGCCGGTGGGCAGAAGGAAGGCCAGAATTCGGCGGCGATCCTCGTCTATGCGGATGAGCCCTTCTCCTACATGGACCTGCGCTCCGACCTGCATGACGAACCGATCGCCGATCTGCGGCGCATCTTCGACCGCATCGCGCCGCTCGGGCCGTATTTCCAGGAACGCCCCTACAATCCCGGCATCGGCCGCGATGACCATTGGCTCCAGGCCCGCGGCTTTCCGCCGCCCGGCCGGCATTGAACCCGGCATTGAAGGAGATGACGATGCGCCGCGCCCTTCTCGTCCTCGCGGCCCTGGTGCCGTTTGTCACACCGGCCGCCGCGCAGCAGCGCGGGCAGCTCGTCGTCGGCGCCTCGATCTTCACGGACAGCATCAGTCCCGCCGCTGGCGGCTACAACACGCTCTCCCTCGTCTATCAGACCTGGGAACCGCTGGTGGCCCGGGATAGCGAGGACAACCTCATCCCCTCCCTCGCCGAGCGGTGGGAGAATCTCGGCCCGACGCATTGGCGCTTTCATCTGCGCCGCAACGTCCGCTGGCATGACGGCACGCCCTTCACGGCGGAGGATGTGAAGTTCACGCTGGAATACGTCACCAATCCGCGCACGGTCTATGTGCGGAAGGGGCGCATCGCCGGTATCGCCTCAGTCGAGGTGATCGACGCCAATACCATCGATATCCGCACCATTGCGCCGGCACCACTGCTGCTGCGCGGCCTCGCGGATATCGCCATCGAGCAGAAGGCGGTCACGGAACGGCTTGGCCCGGTGGAGGCGGCGCGCCGGCCTATCGGCACGGGGCCGTGGCGGTTCGGCGAACTCGTGCCCGGGGATCGCTACGACCTGACGGCGAATGCGGAATACTGGGGTGGCGCGCCGAAGGTCGAACGGCTGCGCATCCGTATCATCCCGGAAAGCTCCACCCGTGTCGCCTCCCTGCTGGCGGGGGAGACGCATCTGGTGGAGGAAGTGCCCGTCGATCTCATCCCCTCCGTGCGCGCACGGCGGAACCTCGCGATCGAGACCATCGAAAGCTCCGTCAGCCTGGTGCTGACGATGGATACTCGGACGCCGCCCTTCAACGATGTGCGCGTGCGCCAGGCGCTGGACTACGCGATCAACAAGCCGCAGATCCTGGCGCAGATGCTGGATGGCCAGGGCAGCGTGCTGGACGGGCAGCTCGTCACCCGCGCGACCTTCGGTCACAATCCAAACCTGCGTCCGCGTCCCTTCGACCCCGCGCGGGCCCGGGCGCTGCTGGCGGAAGCGGGCTATGCCGGCGGCTTTCCGACGACGATCAACACGCAATCCGGCCGCTATCTCTCCGATGTCGATATCGCCAATGCGGCGGCGGGGATGATGCGCGGCGTGGGCATCCAGGCTTCCGTCAGCGTGCGCGAAGGGGGTGTCTGGGCGCGGATGGAACGCAGCCGCGAACAGGGGCCGATCTATCAGGTCGGCTGGTTCAGCGTCGGCGACGCGGATTTCAACACGGTCTGGTACACCCAGGCCAGCGGCCGCGCCTATTGGGTGAATGAGGAGTTCGACCGGCTCTGGCTCGCCGCGCGGTCGACGGTGGTGGAGAGCGAACGGCGCGCGGCCTATAATCGCATGATGGAGATCATGCATGAGGAAGTGCCCTCCATCTTCCTCGTCGGTCTGCCGCGTGTCTTTGGGCGCAGCGCGCGCTTGCAGGGCTGGCGCCCGGCGCGCGATTCGTTGCTGCGCCTGCATACGGTGGAGCTGCGGTAGCCGCATGGTGGGACCTGGCTGAATCTCATGGCCTATGTGCTGCGGCGGCTCGCCCTCGCGCCGATCCCGCTGCTGCTGGTGGTGCTGTTCGTCTTCGTCGTGCTGCGGGTGAGCGGCGACCCGGTGGCGATCTATCTCGGGATCGACGCGACGCCGGAGCAGGAGGCGCTGTTGCGGGCGGAACTCGGGCTGGATGATCCGCTGCCGCTGCAGTTCCTGCATTTTCTCGGTGACCTTCTGCGCGGCAATTTCGGCAACAGCCTGCAATTCCGCGCTCCGGCGATGGAGGTTGTCGCCGGGCGGCTGGGGGCCACGCTGGAACTCGTCGCCTACGGCCTGACCATCGCCGTGGTGGGCGGCATCCTGGGCGGCCTCGCCTGCGCGGTGTGGGCCGACCGGCTGCCTGACCTGGTGCTGACCGGCATCGCCGTTGCGGGGCAATCGATGCCATCCTTCTGGCTCGGCATCCTGCTGATCCAACTTTTCGCGCTCGATCTCGGCTGGCTGCCGACCTCCGGGCGCGGGGAGTGGGAGCAGGCGGTGCTGCCGACCGTGACGCTCGCCACCTTCATCCTGCCGAATTTCGTGCTGGTGACGCGCACCGCGGTGCTGGAGACAATGCGGGAGCAGTTCGTCACCACCGCCCGCGCGCGCGGCGTCGGCGGCGCGCGGGCGCTGTTCCGCCATGTGCTGCCGAATGCGCTGAACCCCGTGATCTCCCTGCTGGGCATGCAGATCGGGCGGTTGATGGGCGGTGCCGTGGTGACGGAGACTGTCTTCGCTTGGCCCGGTGTCGGCCGGCTGATGGTATCCGCCATCTTCCAGCGCGACGTACCGGTGGTGATCGCGGCGGTGTTCATCGTCGCCGTCACCATCATCCTGGCGAGCCTGCTGGTCGATCTCGTGCAGGCCGCGATCGACCCGCGGATCCGGCTGCGCTGATGCTCACCCCCACGGGCCTGGCGCCGGCGGGCGCACTGCCGCGGCGACGGCTGTTCGGGCCAAGGCTGAAGATCGGCCTCGGCCTGGCGCTGGTGCTGTTCATGGTGGCGATGGCGGTGCTGGCGCCCTGGATCGCGCCGCATGATCCCTACGACCAGGACCTGATGATGCGCCTGCGCCCGCCGGTCTGGGCGGCGCGCGGCAGTTGGGCGCATCCGCTGGGCACCGATAATTTCGGGCGGGATCTGCTCTCCCGCCTCATCTATGGCTCCCGCCTGTCCATCATGGTCGGGCTCTGCGCCATGGTGGTGGCGCTGACGCTCGGCACGCTGCTCGGCATCCTTGCGGGCTATCTCGGCGGGCGGGTGGAACAGGTGGTGATGCGCTTCGCCGATGCCTGGCAGGCGCTGCCGGAAATCCTGCTCGCCATCGTTACCGTCGCGGTCTTCGGGGGCGGCGTGACGGTGCTGATCCTGGTCCTCGGCTTCGCGGGGTGGGAGGTCTATACGCGCGTCACCTTCAACCTGACGCGGTCGCTGCGCGAACGCCCCTTCGTGGAAGCCGCGATCGCCTCCGGCGCCGGGCCGGGCTACGTGATGTGGCGCCACCTGCTGCCGCAGATGGTTCCGGTGCTGACGGTGATCGCGACCTTGCAGGTCGCGCAGCTCATCCTGCAGGAAACGGCGCTGAGCTTTCTCGGCCTCGGCCTGCCGCCGCCGACCGCGACCTGGGGGAACATCCTGGCGGAGGGGCGGGAGAGGCTGCTGGTGGCGCCCTGGATCGCCAATCTCGCGGGCTGCGCCATCATCCTGCTGGTGCTCGGCATCAACCTGCTGGGCAATGGGCTGCGGGAGAAGCTGGACCCCAAGGCGGCAAAGCGCTGAGCGCATCCGCGTGGCAGGCGAGGTGGGCGTTGACGGCCCGCCACCGATGCAGGAAATGGCACGGCCGCCCCGTTCTTTCCATTTGTCTCATGCAAGCCGGCGCGGCAGTTTGCGGCAGACGAACCAGGCGGCAGCACGACCGCCATCCGGGAGAATGAGACGACCATGACGATCGGACGGCGCACCGCCCTTGCCCTGCCATTTCTCAGCGCCGCGACAGCGCGCGCGCAGACGGCGGCGCCGTCTGGTGCCTACCCGAACCGCCCGGTCAGGATCATCGTCGGCTTCACCCCGGGCGGCACGACGGACATCATAGCCCGGCTTCTTGGCGCCCATCTGTCCGAGGCCTGGGGCCAGCCCGTGGTCATCGAGAATCGGCCCGGCGCCGGGGGCAATATCGGTGGGGAAGTGGCGGCGCGGTCGGCGCCGGATGGCTATACGCTGATGGTGGGCTCCGTCGGTCCCCTTGCGGTGAACCAGAGCCTGGTTCGCAACATGCCCTTCGACACGCTACGGGATTTCGCGCCGGTGACGCTGATCGCCGGCGTGCCGAATATCCTGGTGACGGCGCCTTCCTCCTCCATCCGGGACGTGGCCGGGCTGATCGCGGAAGCGAAGCGCCGGCCCGGGCAGCTGTCCTATGGCTCGACGGGGGTTGGCACGTCCTCCCATCTGTCGGGCGTCATGCTGGACCAGATGGCGGGGATCCGGACCGAACACGTGCCCTATCGCGGCGCCGTCGCGCTGAATGACCTGATTTCGGGGCGGCTCGACTTCATGTTCGCCACCATCCCGTCCGTCATGGAACAGATACGGGGAAACCGGCTGCGGCCGATGGCCGTCAGCTCCATCCAGCGGTCGCGCTCCAACCCGGATGTGCCGACGATGGTGGAACTGGGCTTCCCCGAATTCGACGCGTCCTCCTGGTTCGGCATGGTGGCGCCGGCGCGCACCCCGCCCGAGATCGTCCGCAAGCTGGCGGAGGATGTCCACGCGGCTTTGCGCATCCCCACGATTGAGCGCAGCATGATCGAACAGGGGGCGGACCCCGTGGGCAATGGGCCGGACGCCTTCCGCGCTTTCATCGCCCATGAGATTCAGCGCTGGGCCGTCATCGTGCGGGCCAGCGGCGCGACCCCCGAGTGAGACGATACGACAGTCAAGGCTGAGGAACCCCAACAATGCCCGAAAGCATCGGCGATCGCTTCCAGATCCCCTCCCTCCGTGACCGGGTGACTCCGGAGGAGTGGAACGCCCGCGTGGACCTCGCGGCGTGCTACCGCCTGATGGACCATTACGGCATGTCCGACATGGCGGCGAACCACATCTCGCTGGCCGTGCCGGGGGAGCCGGGGGCCTTCCTGATCAACGCCTATGGCATGCTGTATGACGAGATCTGCGCCAGCTCCCTGGTCAAGATCGACATCCACGGCAACACGCTGATGAAGCCGGAATTTCCGGGCGGTCTGGACTACGGCGTGAACCGCGCCGGCTTCGTCATCCACGGCGCGATCCACCAAGCGAAGCACGAATACACCTGCGTCATCCACACCCATACCTGGCCGGGCATGGCGGTCTCCTCGCTGGAATGCGGGCTGCTGCCGATGAACCAGACGGCGATGCGCTTCGCCAAGATCGGCTACCATGACTATGAAGGCGTGGTGCTGGACCTGACGATGCAGGAAAGGCTGGTGAAGGACCTCGCGGATTTCCCGGCGCTGATCCTGCGCAACCATGGGCTGCTGACGGTCGGCCGTACGATCGGCGAAGCCTTCAACTGGATGCATCGCCTGGAACTGTCCTGCAAGGCGCAGCTCGCCGCGCAGGCCACCGGGCAGAAGCTCGTCGATGTGCCGCAGAGCGTCGTCGATGAGACGTGGAACAACTACCAGCCCAACACCCGTCGCCCCTACGGCGTGATGGAATGGGCCGCGCTGCTCCGCAAGCTGGACCGGATGGACCCGTCCTTCCGCGATTGACCGGATTGCGACCTTTCGATGATGGCCTCGGGCGTACTGCGCCCGGGGTGGGGATCGCCTGGCCATGGCCCTGACCACGCTGCGCGCCGCCATTGGCGCCTATCCCGAAACGGCGGCGCTGCTCAGCGGCGGGGTGGGGAGCGACCTGCTGGCGCTCGATAATGTGGCGCACACTCCGCCGAGCAAGGCCTTCGCGACGATGGTCCGCAAGGCCAGCTTCGATGTCAGCGAGATGGCGATCGCCACCTTCCTGATGGCCCGGGGCTATGGCAAGCCGATGGTCCTGCTGCCTGTCGTGCTGGCCGAACGCGCCCAGGAATCGGCGCTGCTGACGCGGGCCGATGGCCCCGTGGATGGGCCGGCGGCGTTGGATGGCGCCGCCATCGCGGTGCGCGCCTATAGCCAGACGACGGGGATGTGGTTGCGTGGCAGCTTGGCGGAGCTGCACGGCATCCGTGCCGATGAACAGCGCTGGACCACCTTCGAGGATGCCCATATCCCCGAATTCCGCGACCCTCCCTGGGTGACACGCGCGACGGCGGGCCAGGACCTGCTGGCGATGGTGCAGTCCGGCGAAGCGGCGGCCGGGATTTTCGGCAATGACCTGCCCAGGGATGCCGGGCTGCGCCCCGTCTTCCCTGATGCCGTGGCGGCAGGGGCGGCCTTTCGCGCCCATTACGGCTTCATCCCCGTCAATCACCTGGTCGTGGTGAAGCGGGAGGTCGCTGATGCGCGGCCCGATCTGGTGGTCGAACTGATGCGGATGCTCGCGGCATCAGGCGCGCGGGTGCATACGCGCGAAAGCCTGCGCCCGGCGCTGGCGGTGGCAATCCGCTTCTGCGGTGACCAGGGGCTGCTCCCCCGGGCGATCACACCCGAACAGGCGTGGGATGGCCTGCCGGCGGCAATCGCCTAGACGGGACGGGGAGGCGGGAAGGGGAGGCGCGCGGCGCCTCCCCGTCTCATCAGCCGCCCTGGGTCTTCAGGTAGGCGATCACGTCGTTCAGCTGCTGCTCATTCCGCAGGCCGGGGAAGGACATGCTGCCGCGCGGCAGCATGTCCTTCGGGTTGGTGATGTAGCGACGCAGCAGCGCTTCGTCCCACACCTGGCCCTGGCGCCATTCCTGCATGTTCGCGGAATAGCGGAAGCCTTCGATGGCCCCGGCATTGCGCCCGACGATGCCGTGCAGGTTCGGGCCGACGCCATTGCGGCCGCCGGCATCGATGGTGTGGCAGGCGCGGCACTGGTTGAAAACGCGGGCGCCAGCGGCGGCGTCCTGCGCGTTGGCGGCGAAGGGCGCGATGGCGAGGGCCGTCGCGAGAGCCATAGTCAGATGACGCATCAGTGCGATCCTCCTGGAACGGAAATCCTCGGTATCGAAATCGCCGATCACCCGATCGAAGCGCCGGCGGCATATTGGCTGCGCGGGAGGCTTATGGCGGCTTCCGCACGCCGCGCAAGGTGGCGGCGCTCTATGGCATCGCAAGGGCGAAGTCGGATGAAAACGCGGTCACCCTGTGGCGCCTCAGCAACGAGTATGGGGATGCGCGTCGCCCCCGTGCCGGAGTAGCCTCCGGACATGGCGGAATTCTTCACCTCAGGCGCGGTTGCGGATTTGGTGCTGCTGGTGCTGCTGCTGGAAACAGTGGGGCTTTTGGCTTGGCATCGGCGTACTGGGCGCGGTCTGCGGCCGGCGGCGATCATCGGCCTTGCGCTGCCTGGTGTTGCCCTGGTCCTCGCGCTGCGCTTCGCCCTGACGGGCGCGGGCTGGCCGGCCATCGCCGCGGCGCTGACGGCGGCCTTCGCGGCACATCTGCTGGATTTGGCGCTACGGCTGCGCCGGTAACGGCCAGCGAGACGAATTTTTGTCAACTTTCCCTTACCACTGATGTAGGCTTCGCCTGACGGATGGCGCGGCGAGGCCGCGCTGTGGGGAGGCTGCTCGTGGCAGGGCAGGATGACAGCATCGCCTTTATGACGCGCGTTGGTTCCTCGGCCCGTGCCGCAACGAGAGCATTGGTGGCGCCGAGCCCGTCGGGCCCATCCGCGCCATGACTCCACCCGATGGCGCCACCGCGCTGCCGCCGGCCACGGAACCGGCCAGCACGGCAGCCCCGATCAAGGTCTTCCTCGCCCAGCCCCGCGGTTTCTGCGCAGGGGTGGTGCGTGCCATCGCCATCGTCGAACAGGCGCTGGAACGCCATGGCCCTGGCGTGCGCGTCCGCCATGAGATCGTCCACAACCGCCGCGTCGTGCAGGATCTGGCGGGGCGTGGCGCGATCTTCGTCGAGGAACTGGACCAGGTGCCGGATGGCGCGGTGACGGTGTTCAGTGCCCATGGCGTGCCGGGCCGTGTCGAACAGGAAGCTGCGCGCCGCGGCCTGCCGGTGCTGGACGCGACCTGCCCGCTGGTGGCGCGGGTGCATGCGGAAGGCCGGCGATACGCCGCACAGGGGCGCGTCGTCATCGTCGTCGGGCATGCCGGGCACCCGGAAGTGGAAGGCACGCTCGGGCGCATCCCCGGCGAGGTGCGGCTGGTGGCGACGGTGGCCGATGTCGCGGCGCTGGACCTGCCGCGCGATCGCAGGGTGGCCTACGTCACCCAGACCACACTGTCTGTCGATGACACGCGCGCGACGCTGATGGCGATCCGCGCCCGCTTCGATGATGTCGTGGGGCCTGAGACGCGGGACATCTGCTACGCCACGCAGAATCGCCAATCCGCCGTGCGGACCATGGCGCCGATGATCGACCTGCTGCTGGTGGTCGGCGCTGCGAACAGCAGCAATGCCAATCGGCTGCGGGAGATCGGCGCCGAGTTCGGCATCCCGAGCTACCTGATCGAGGATGCGGGATCGCTTTCCCGGGCCTGGCTGGCGGGTATTCGCCGCATTGGCCTGACCGCTGGCGCCTCCACTCCGGAAGCCCTCGTGACGGAGGTGCTGGAGGCGCTGGGGCGCATTGCGCCCATCACCGTGGAAGCCCTGCCAGGGGTGGTGGAGGATGTGTCCTTCCGCCTGCCGGCGGCCCTGCTGGCCACCTGAAGGACCCACCCCCTCCGCGGCGGGGAAGGGGCGGGGCTGTCGTCAGCCGAAGATGTCGGCCGGGCTGTCCCGGCGCAGGCTGTCGCCGAGTTCGCGGCCCATTGCCGCGGCGTCGGCCGGGGCGCCCCACAGCTTGCGCTTCAACAGGAAGGACCCGTCGGCGCGCGCGACCAGGCCGGTCAGCACCAGGCGGCCATCCGGCAGCAACTGCGCGTGCCCGCCGATCGGCGTGCGGCAGGACCCGTCGAGCGAGCCGAGGAGCGCCCGCTCGGCGGCGCTGACCGCGGCGGCGTCGCGATCCTCGATGGCCGAGAGAAGCTCCCGCAGTTCCACGTCATCGGCCCGCACGGTGACGCCGACGATGCCCTGGCAGGCCGCCGGGACCATGGTTTCCGCGTCGATCACGACCGCGGCCTCATGCGCCAACTCCAGCCGCTTGAGGCCGGCGATGGCGAGGAGCGAGGCTTCCGGCCCACCCTCGGCGCGCACCTTGCCGAGTCGCGACTGCACGCTGCCGCGAATGATCTCCACCTGCAAATCCGGCCGCGCATGCAGCAGCTGGCTTTGCCGGCGGACGGAGGCCGTGCCGATCAGCGCGCCCTTTGGCAGACAGGCATAGGGGTCATCCGCGGAAGGCGCGCGGCAGGTCTGGCCGAGCACCAGCGCATCCCGGCTGTCTTCCCGTTTCAGCGCGCAGGCGAGGACGATGCCGGGCGGCAGTTCCGTCTCCAGGTCCTTCATGCTGTGCACGGCGAAATCCACGCGGCCATCGGCCAGCGCTTCATGGATTTCCTTTGCGAACAGACCCTTGCCGCCGATATCGGCCAGGCGCTTGTCCTGGATCTTGTCGCCGCTGGTGGCGATGATGTGCTCCTCGAAGGCCTTCACTTCCCGCAGCAGCGGGCAGACCTTCGTGATGAGCTCCAGGAAATGGCGGGTCTGCCACAGCGCGAGCGGCGATCCGCGCGTGCCGACCTTCAGCGGCAGGGTGCGGGAGCTTTGCCGCTGGTGCGGCGAATGGCCATGGATGGCGCCGCGCTGGCGGTGCCCTTCCGTCGATTGGTCGATCGAGGACAGCAACATGCTCAGGCGTCTCCAGGCGCTGGGAGGATCACGATCGTCATGCGCGGGCGAACCCGAACAGATGGGCGAGGTCCTTGAAGAAAATCCGCACATGCGCCATCGGATCGCGGCGCACGAGTTCCTTGTTCATGTAGGACTCCCAGGTCAGGCGCTGGACGTCCTTGTCCTGGCAGATCGAGACGAACTTCTCTCGCCGCTTGTCGGACGAGTACCAGAAGTACTGCATGATCCCGAGGATCCAGAAGACGCGGCCATGCGCCTTCATGAAGCGCTTGCGTGCCGTCGCCAGCGCCCGCACATCGCCGGTCGCGACGAAATCGGAAGCCGAATCGGCAGCGAGTCGCCCGCACAGCATGGCGTAGTAGATGCCCTCGCCGGAGGCCGGGGCGACGACACCCGCGGCATCACCGGCCAGCAGCACATCCTTCCCGTTATCCCACTTCTTCAGCGGCTTCAGCGGGATCGGCGCACCCTCGCGGCGGATCGTCTTCACCTTGTCGAGCCCGGTATGGGCGCGCAGTTCCGTCACCGATCCACGCAAGGAAAATCCCTTATGCATGGACCCCGTGCCGATGCTCACCTTGTCCCCATGCGGGAAGATCCAGGCGTAGAAGTCGGGCGACAGCTTGCCCTGGTAGAAGACGTCGCAGCGCAGCGGGTCGTATTTCGGCGCCTCCCCGGTCGGTGCGGCGACGATCTCGTGATAGGCGAAGACGCAGGGGACCTTTTCCGCTCCCGGCACCGTCTGCTTGCCGACCTGGCTGCGAGCACCATCGGCGCCGATGATGCAGCGGGCGCGGACGCGTTCCGGTGCCGTGCCTTCCGGCGCATCCTTCGGCGTGTATTCGATGACCGCCGTGCCGTCGGCATCGCGCGCGACACGCTCGAAGGTGCCGGTCCGCCGGATGGCGCCGGACTGGGCGGCGCGGTCCCTCAGGAATTCGTCGAAGACATCGCGATCCACCATGCCGACGAAGCCGCCATCGATCGGCATGTCCACCTCGCGGTCGGAGGGGGCGATCATGCGCGCGGCGTTGACGCGGGCGACCAGGAGATGGCCGGGGATGTCGAAGTCCCGGATCAGGCGCGGCGGAATGGCGCCGCCGCAGGGCTTGATACGCCCCGCCTTGTCCAGCAGCAGCACGCTGTGGCCCTTCCGCGCCAGATCATGCGCGGCGGTTGCACCAGACGGGCCGCCGCCAACTACCACCACATCGAAGGTCTCAGCGCTTGCCATTGGCGACATCCTCCTGCTCAGCCGCCGCTTGCCGCGGGTGCCATGGGACTGAAATTCCGTGACTGCGCTGTTGCCGGCCGCGCGATCCGCAGTGCGAGGACGGCGGCTGCGACGAACAGCAGCGCATCCGCGATGAAGACGGTGACGTAGCCGCCGCCGGCGCTGCCGGTGAGGATGCGGCCGAGATCCAGCACCACCGTGCCGGCGAGGCCGCCGAGACCGAAGGCGATGCCCTGTGCCGCGCCGAACATGCCCATCCGCACGCCTTCGCGCCCGTCCCGGCCCCGGGAGACCAGCTGCATCATCGAGGCGATGGCGGCGGCGGCGAAGGCGCCATTGGCGATACCGAGGGCGAAGAAGGCCTCGCGGATCGGGAAATCTGCGCCCGCGATGCCCGCCGTGGCGAGTGCGGCCAACAGCAGCGCCGCCACCAGGCAGCCGCCGATGGTCCAGCCCCGCAGCACGGTGAGCCGCCCGCCGCAGAGGCTGCCGACGATGGCGATGACGATCATGCCGGCGAGCACGCCGCCATGCTGCAGTGAGGAAAGCCGTGTCGATTCGCCCAGCGTCATGCCGAAGACAGTGCCGGCGAAGGGCTCCAGGATCAGGTCCTGCGCCGAATAGGCGAGCATGGAGACGAAGACGAAGATGGTGAAGTGCCGAGCCTCCGGCTCCGTCCACACCTGCTTCAGCGCCGTCATGAAGGGCGTATTCGCCGCATCCTCAGCGGCTTCGCGCCGGACCGGGCTCGGCCCTTCGATGCCGGCGACGGCGAGCAGGCTGAGCACGAAGGCGATGGCGGAAACCCCCGCGGCGACGGCGACCAGACGTTCGCCGGAATAGGGGTCCAGCAGCCGGCCGGAGACGGCGGTGGTGACCACGAAGCCGGCGATCATCATGATCCAGACCAGCGAGGCCGCTGCCGGCTTGCGCGCCGGCGCGACGCGGGAGGCCAGAAGTACCAGCAGCGAGGTGCCCGCCGCACCGACACCAACTCCGACCAGGAGGAAGGCGACCACCGCCAGGACAACGCCAGGGATCAGCGCGCTGCCCATCCAGGCTGTGGCCACCGCGGCGAGCACACCGCCCACGCCCAGCACCGCCATGCCGCCGATGATCCAGGGCGTGCGGCGCCCCCCCTGGTCCGAGCCATAGCCGAGCAGCGGTCGCATCATCTGCACGGCGTAGTGGATGGCCACCAGCACGCCCGGCAGCGTGGCGGGCAGGGCGTGTTCCACCACCATCACGCGGTTCAGCGCCGCCGTTGTCAGCACCACAATGGCGCCGAGCGCCGTTTGCACGAGGCCCAGCCGCACGATGCCGAGCCAGCCAAGTGGCGCAAGCGCGGTCATGGCGCTGCTCCCGGGGCGAGGGCCACGGCGCTCATCATCATGCCGGAGACATAAAGCGTGATGCCGGTGCCGTTGTACCAGGGCGCCAGGCCGCGCGGGTCCCGCAGCAGCTTGCGCATCAGCAGCACCTGCGCGGCCAGCACCGCGGCCACCATCGCCGCCTGGAGCGGTGCGCCCCAATATAGCAGCAGCGCGACCACGGCGACCTGCGGCAAAGCCATGAACCAGCACGCCACCAGCGCAGCGCGCGGCGCGCCGAGGATGACCGGCAGAGAACGCAGGCCGAAACGCGTGTCGCCCTCGATCGACTTGAAATCGTTCAGCGTCATGATCCCGTGGGCGCCGAGGCCGTAGAGGACCGCCACGATCACCACGCGCGGATCAGGCCCACTGGCCCCCAGCACGGAGACCGCGGTAACCCAGGGCAGCGTCTCGTAGGACAGGCCGCAGGCAAGGTTGCCCCACCAGCCATTCTGCTTCAGCCGCAGCGGCGGGGCTGAATAGATCCAGGCCATGATGCAGGCGAACACCGTCGCGGCGAAGCCCCAAACCCCGAGGATGCTGCTGGCTGCCAGCGAAAGCCCAGTCCAGCCGATCGCCACGTAAAGCCCCGTCCGGCCGGGCATCCGGCCAGAGGGAATCGGCCGATTCGGCTCGTTGATGGCGTCCACATGCCGGTCGAACCAGTCATTCACCGCCTGGCTCATGCCGCAGACGAGTGGGCCGGTCAGCCCGATCCCGAGTGCGACGAGAGGCCACGCCTCCGCCATGCTGGCGCCGGAGGCCACGACGCCACAGGTAAACGCCCACATCGGCGGAAACCAGGTGACGGGCTTCAGCAGTTCGAGCACCGCCGAAGGCTGCAGCCTTCCCGTGCCGCCGATCCGCCCCGCCGCCTGCGCCTCGCCTGCCATGCTCAGCCCGGCTCCTCATCCGTCGCGAGATCGCCGAGGCCGTAGCGGCGCAGCTTCACGTAAAGCGATTGCCGGGACAGGCCGAGCATTTCCGCCGCCGAGGCCCGGTTATCGCCGGTGAGTTCGAGGGCGGCTTCGATGCATAGGCGCTCGATCGCGTCTGTCGCTTCGCGGACCAGGTCCTTCAGCGGCACGCGCCCGATCAGCTCCGTCAGCTGTTCCACCGATCGGGTGGCGCCCTGCGCGGCGCGCGCGGGCGGGCGCAGGCGCGGGCCGATATCCCGGATGGCGAAGCCGAAGCAGGGCTGGCCATCATGCATGACGGAGACGGCGGAAATCTCCACCTCCGCCTGCGCGCCCAGCTCGCCCCGCAGGGTGGTGGCATAAAGCCGCACCGCGCCGCGGTTCCGCAGGTTGGTCAGCAGCACCTCGACCTCGACGCCCTGGCGGCCGAGCCAGCGGTCCAGCGGTTCACCGCGAGCCTGCTCCTCATTCGTCATCTGCGCCATGTCGAGGAAGGCGGCATTGGCGGTCATGATGCGGCCGGCGCCATCGGTGACGACGAAGGCGTCGGGCACGACTTCAACCACCTTCAGCAGGCGGCTCTGGCTTTCCGGGAGCATCATGCCTTCCGCGCTCTCGCTGGGCAGGGACAGGCGAACGAGGAACAGCAGGCCGCCTTCCTGGCGGAAGGTGGAGGCGGAGACGAGCACTTCCTGGCCGCCTTCCGCGAGTCGCGCCCGGACATCATCGGCCCGACCGGCATTGCGCACGGCGGCCAGCAGGGTGAGGACGGCCGGGCGGTCCTCCGCGACAAAGACGTCGGCCATGGCCCGGCCCGGCATGCGGCGCGCGCTGCGGCCGAACAGGCGCTGCGCGGCGGGGTTCGCCTCCATGATGCGCTGGGTATCGGCTTCCAGGATCAGCACCGGATCGACCGACATCTGGAACAGCAGGCGATAGCGGGTTTCGGCCTGGCGAAGGCGGGAATAGTCCCGCTCCATCGATTGCTGCACCTCGACCAAGCGCTGCTGAAGCTGGGAAACGGGTCGAAGGTCCCGGCCGAAGACGATCCGGCGACCAGTGGGCACGCCATTCGCGGTCAGCGGCACAACGGAACACAGCAGCGGAATCGGGGACCCGCGACCGGACACCAGGTTCAGGTGGCGCCACCGCGGCGCATCGCGCTGGGGCCCGCGGCCGAGCATCGCCTCCGCTTTGGGGCGGCTATCCTTGGCCACGGTTTCCGCCAGCGGGCGGCCGACCCAGGATTCGTGCCCGTCGAAGTCGCGCGCCAGTTCCTCACTGGTGAAGGCGAGGTCGCGGATGATCCCAGCCTCGTCAAGCACGAGGGTCACATCCGCAGCCGCAGCGATCAACCCAGCGGTAGCATCCGCGTCGAGAGTTCCGAGCGATGTCCTTGGGGCATTGAACGATTTCACGAGGCATCCCGTCCTTCATCCCAGAGGACCCCTTCCCAAACTACCCTCCTGGTCGTCAACCCGCTGATTCTGAAAGAACCCACGAAGCTGCATACAAAATTAGTCACATGACCGAGACGTCAACGTAGCCTGACACATCACGCGTCTCGCTGGAGCAGAGCGAGGAGTGTCTCGGCTTTGAGTGCGGCTTGCTGTCCATCCGCGGCTGTCGCATCGGCACCGACCAAAGCCGCCAGTTCCGGCCGTTCCACGAAGGCGCGGCCACCGACGAGCACGCCGACCTGCGGGTTGCGCGACGCGCGGCGGACATCCCGGATACAGGCGGCCAGCGCGTCCAGCTTTTCATCGCGGGCGAGAGAGAATCCGACGGCGGCGAACCACTGCCGGCGCACCATCGCGGAAAGCTCCTGGGATGAGGCACCGGTCCCGCTGCAGACTTCCCAGCCCTGGCGGCGGAAGAATTCTCCCACCATCAGCAGGCCGAAGCTGTGCTGTTCCCCCGGCACCGGAGCCAGGAGGATGCGGCGGTCCACATCGGCGCGCCCACTGCGCGGGCGGAAGGCGGGGCTGCTTTCCAGCACGATCTGTTGCAGCAGGCACAGGCCGACGGTGACGGCCGCGAAATCGCACCGGTCTTCCTCCCACAGCTGGCCGAGTCGCCGGGCGACGGGGGCCAGAAGGTGGAGATAGACGATCTCCAGCGGCATATCGCGGGCGCGGAGCGCGGCGATGTAGTCCAGCGATCCCGTGAGATCCCCCGCCATGGAGAGCGCGGCGAGGGTGGTGACGTCCTCATCCTGCGGGACGCTGCCGCCGTGGCTGTCAATATAGGCGGGCTGATTGCCTTCCCGCCGTGACAGTACCAGGCGGGGAATGACCTGGGTTTCCAACGTACGGGCCAGCACCGCCACACGGCGGCGTTCCGCGGTGGCGGGCCTGCGACCCGGTGGGGCACGAGGGCTGGCCGGCGGGGAGCGCCGGTCAGCGTGGTCCATCCCCTGAGAGGGATCGTGCAACAGGGTGGATTGCCCCGCGGGCTCCACCTCCGTCACCGATACACTCATTTCTGACATCGTCGTTCCCGCAACCCTGGGCTTCGGCGTCATCGCCCTACTCCCGTCCTGACAATTCACCTGGACCGTCGCCTCATGTCAATCGCGATTTACGTCAATCTTGCTTGACACTTGATACGATCGGCTTCTAGCCTCCCTGAACAAGGACGAATGGGGGAGTAGAGAGATGCGCCAAGACCGACCCTTCCGGCCCTGTAGAACGCAAGCTTTCTCGGCTCTTCACTCCCCCCTCGGTCGCCGGCCAGGGGCTTCGGCGATCTGAGGTGGACACGGGACCGCCTTTGACAGAGGGTTGTCAAGCAATGCTTACAACGAACGGTCTGACAGGGCTTCTTGACGCCCTCGATGGATGCCCCTGGGGGGCCACGGCGGGCCGTGCGGCCCGTCACGGGCGGCAATCCGCCCATGATCGTCAACCTCTGTATACACCAGAGGAGCGCATCCGGCGTGACGCGTCGCCCTGGACCCTGGTGCAAGGCATCCTCGCCCCGGTCCAGTTCGCCGTCTTCCTCGTCAGCCTCGGTCTGGTGCTGCGCTACCTCGCCACCGGCGAGGGGCTGGCCGTTGCCACGGCGTCGGTCGTGGTCAAGACGGTCGTGCTCTACACCATCATGGTAACCGGCTGCATTTGGGAGAAGGTGGTTTTCGGCCGCTACCTCTTCGCTCCCGCATTCTACTGGGAAGACGTCTTCTCCATGCTCGTGCTCGCCTTGCACACCGCCTATCTCGGCGCGGTGCTGGGGGGGGTCGGCGATGCGCAGGGGCAGATGCTGCTCGCCCTCGCCGCCTACGTGGCCTACCTCGTGAATGCCGCGCAGTTCATCTACAAGCTGCGCATGGCGCGGCGGGATGAGGCGCAGGCTCGCAGCGGGTCCGCCGGAATGTCCGCGGCATGAGCGCCGCCACTCTGCCCCTGGCTCCGAATGCCGCCGGCTGTGGCGATCACCCTGTTCTGCGGGAGCGGGGGCAGCGGGAGGTTTTCTGCGGCCTCACGGGCATCGTCTGGATGCATCGCAAGATCCAGGACGCCTTCTTCCTGGTGGTCGGCAGCCGGACCTGTGCGCATCTGCTGCAATCCGCCGCTGGCGTGATGATCTTCGCCGAGCCTCGCTTCGCCACCGCCATCATCGATGAGCGGGACCTGGCGGGTCTGGCCGACTGCAATGCCGAACTCGACCGAGTCGTCGCGCAGTTGCTGGAACGCCGCCCCGATATCCGCATGCTGTTCCTCGTTGGCTCCTGCCCGAGCGAGGTCATCAAGCTCGATCTCTCCCGCGCGGCACAGCGACTGAACAAGCGCTTCCATCCCGGCGTGCGGGTGCTGAACTATTCCGGCAGCGGCATCGAGACGACCTTCACCCAGGGCGAGGATGCCTGCCTTGCCTCCCTGGTGCCGGAAATGCCGGCCGAGCCTGGCACGGCGCGCTCCCTTCTCATCGTCGGCGCACTGGCCGAAGTGGTGGAAGACCAGTTTCTGCGCCTGTTCGCGGCCCTTGGCGTCGGGCCGGTGCGGTTCCTGCCCTCCCGCCGCGCGGCGGAACTGCCAGCGGTCGGGCCGGGCACCCGTTACCTTCTGGCCCAGCCTTTCCTCGGCGAGACCGCGCGTGCGCTTGAAGCGCGTGGCGCGACCCGCATCGCCGCGCCGTTCCCGCTCGGTGTCGAAGGCACCACCGCCTGGCTCAGCGCCGCCGCGCGGGTCTGGGGAGCTCCGGAGCAGCGCATCGCCGAAGCGACCGCCGTACCCGCCGCGCGTGCGTCCGCCGCGCTCGGCCGCATTCGTGAAAGGCTGCAGGGGAAAAGCCTGTTCTTCTTCCCGGACAGCCAGCTTGAAATTCCGCTGGCGCGCTTCCTCTCCCGCGAACTCGGCATGACACTCACCGAGGTCGGCACGCCCTATCTGCATCGCCAGCACCTCGCGGAAGAACTGGCGCTGCTGCCCGCCGGCACGCGGCTGGTCGAGGGCCAGCATGTCGAACGCCAGCTGGACCGCTGCCGCGCCGCGAAGCCGGACATCACGGTCTGCGGCCTTGGCCTCGCCAATCCGCTGGAGGCCGAGGGCATGACCACGAAATGGTCCATCGAACTCGTCTTCACCCCCGTCCAGGGCTACGACCAGGCGGCTGACCTGGCGGAGCTCTTCGCGCGTCCGCTGACGCGCCGCGCGAAGCTGGCGGTGTAGCGCCATGCAACTCGCTGTCTGGACCTATGAAGGCCCGCCCCATATCGGGGCCATGCGAATCGCCACCGCGATGGAAGGCGTGCACTACGTGCTGCACGCGCCGCAGGGCGATACCTACGCCGACCTGCTGTTCACGATGATCGAGCGCCGCGCCAAGCGCCCGCCTGTCACCTACACCACCTTCCAGGCGCAGGATCTCGGCGGCGATACCGCGAACCTGTTCCGCGACGCGGTGCTGGAAGCCCATGAACGCTTCCGCCCGCAGGCGATGCTGGTGGGCGCAAGCTGCACGGCAGAGCTGATCCAGGACGATCCGGGCGGCCTTGCGAAGACCCTCGGCCTGCCGATCCCCGTCGTGCCGCTGGAACTGCCGGCCTATCAGCGCAAGGAAAACTGGGGCGCGTCGGAGACGTTCTACCAGCTGGTCCGCGCCTGCGCCGCGCCGCATGTGCCCGCCCCCGGCACGCCGCGCGCATCGCGGCCGGAAGGCCAGGCGCCGCGCTGCAACATCCTCGGCCCGACCGCGCTCGGCTTCCGGCATCGCGACGATGTGCCGGAGGTGGAGAAGCTGCTCGCGGCCCTTGGGATCGAGGTGAATGTCATCGCCCCGATGGGCGCGACCCCGGCCGATCTCGCCCGGATCGGCGAGGCCGATTTCAATGTCGTGCTCTACCCCGAAGTGGCGGGGCAGGTCGCGTCCTGGCTGAAGCGCAGCTTCGGTCAGCCCTTCACGACAGTCGTGCCGATCGGTGTCGGTGCGACGCATGATTTCGTGCAGGAAGTGGCGAAGCTCGCCGGTGTTCCGGCGACGACGCCGGCCGGCACGCTGCGCCTGCCCTGGTACTCCCGCTCGGTGGACAGCACCTACCTCACCAACAAGCGGGTCTTCATCTTCGGGGATGCGACGCACGCCATCGCCGCCGGCCGGGTGGCGAGCGAGGAGCTGGGCTTCCAGGTCGTCGGTCTCGGCACCTATTCCCGCGAATTCGGTCGCGAGGTTCGCGCCGCCGCCGCCCGCCACGGGCTGGAGGCGCTGATCACCGATGACTATCTGGAGGTGGAACGGCAGATTGCCGCGCTGCAGCCGGAACTGGTGCTGGGCACGCAGATGGAACGCCACGTCGCCAAGCGGCTCGGCATTCCCTGCGCGGTGATCTCGGCGCCCGTGCATGTGCAGGACTTCCCCGCGCGCCATTCGCCGCAGATGGGCCCCGAAGGCGCGAATGTGATCTTCGACACCTGGGTCCATCCGCTGATGATGGGGCTCGAGGAGCACCTCCTCGGCATGTTCCGTGAGGATTTTGAGTTCAACGACGCCGCGCAGGCCTCCCATCTCGGGCATGGCACGCGCGTGGCGTCAGAGCTGGGCACGGAGGCAGCGCCCGCCGCGCAGCCCCTGCCCGCGCCCGCGGCGGTGACTCCCCACGCCGCCGCGGGCGACCCCTCCACTGCGCCGGTCGGCGTATTGGTGATCGCCTGGGGTGCCGATGCCGAGAAGGAACTGAAGAAGATCCCCTTCTTCGTTCGCGGCAAGGCGCGTCGCAACACCGAACGCTTCGCGCAGGAACGTGGCATCGGCAACATCACCGTTGAGACGCTCTACGACGCCAAGGCGCATTTTTCGCGGTGAGCTATTTCGCTCATCTCATGACCGGAGGGCTGCATGCCTGAGGGTGTAAGCCGGCTTCCATCGGGTATCCGGGTGGCGGTCGTCACCATGGACAGCCACTTTGGCGCGTCCTTCATCACCGCGCGCAAATCCTTGCAGCGCAGCATCCCCGGACTCGACCTTTCCCTCCACGCTGCGGATGAGTTCGCCTCTGATGACGCGGCGCTCGAAGCGTGCCTGGCCGATATCGCCCGTGCCGACATCATCATCGCGGGCATGCTGTTCCTCGAGGACCACATCCGACTGGTGCTGCCGGCGCTGACAGCGCGCCGCGACCAGTGCGATGCCCTGGTCTGCTGCCTTTCGGCGCCGGAGGTGATGAAGCTCACCAAGATCGGCAAGTTCAGCATGGCCGGTGAGGCCAAGGGCATTGTCGGGCTGCTGAAGCGCCTGCGGGGCAAGTCGACTGGCGCGGGCGCCAGCGGCAAGGGCCAGATGAAAATGCTGCGGGAGCTGCCGAAGCTGCTCCGCTTCATCCCGGGCACGGCGCAGGATGTGCGCGCCTATTTTCTGACTCTGCAGTACTGGCTGGCGGGGTCGGCAGACAACCTGACCAACATGGTCGCGCTGCTGATCAACCGCTACGCAACTGGCCAACGGCGCGCCCTGGCCGGATCGCTGAAGGTGGAAGCGCCGATCCACTATCCCGAGGTTGGCCTGTATCATCCGCGTGCGAAGGGTCGGATCGGCGAGCGCCTGGATGCGCTGCCGCGCCCCGGCAGCAAGGGTACCGTCGGCCTGATCCTGCTGCGCTCCTATGTCCTCGCCAACAACGCGCGGCACTATGACGGGATGATCGATGCCCTGGAGGCACGCGGTCTGAATGTCGTGCCGGCCTTCGCCTCCGGCCTCGATGCGCGCCCGGCGATGGACGCTTTCTTCGCCAATAACGGCGTGCCGACCGTCGATGCGGTGATCTCGTTGACCGGGTTTTCCCTGGTCGGCGGCCCCGCCTACAATGACGCACGGGCCGCCGAGGAAGCGCTCGCGAAGCTCGACGTACCCTACATCACCGCCCATCCGCTGGAATTCCAGACGATGCGGCAGTGGAAGGCGGACCAGCGCGGGCTTCTGCCGGTGGAAGCGACGATGATGGTCGCCATCCCCGAACTCGATGGCGGCATCTGGCCGATGACCTTCGGTGGCCGCTGCGGTGCCTCGACCATTCCCGCGGAGCGCTGCGCCGGTTGCGATGGCGTCAACTGCTCCCGCGATGTGGTCTCGCACCCCGAGCGCGCCGGCACCCTCGCGGACCGGGTCGCGCGGCTGGTGGCGCTGCGACGCTCCGCCCGGGCGGAGCGCAAGATCGCGACGGTGCTGTTCAACTTCCCGCCCAATGCCGGCACCACAGGAACCGCCGCCTATCTCGGCGTCTTCGCATCGCTCTTCAACACGCTGACGGCGATGCGGGCGGCGGGCTATACGGTCGAACTGCCTGAATCCGCCGACGTGCTGCGGGAAATGGTGATCAACGGCAACCGTGATCGCTATGGCAGCACCGCGAATGTCGGCGCGCTGGTGGATGCGGATACGCATATCCGTCGCACGCCCTGGCTCGCGGAAATCGAGAAGAGCTGGGGCCCGGCGCCTGGCAAGGTGCAGAGCAACGGGCGCGACATCTTCGTGCTCGGTGTGCAGCTGGGGAATGTGTTTGTCGGCGTGCAGCCCGGCTTCGGCTACGAGGGCGACCCGATGCGCCTGCTCTTCGAGCATGGCTTTGCCCCGACCCACGCCTTCAGCGCCTTCTATCGCTGGCTGCGGGAGGATTTCGGCGCCCACGCGGTGCTGCATTTCGGCACCCATGGCGCGCTGGAATTCATGCCGGGCAAGCAGGCCGGCATGTCCGCCACCTGCTGGCCGGACCGGCTGATCGGCGATCTCCCGAATTTCTACCTCTACGCCTCCAACAACCCGTCCGAGGGCATGCTGGCCAAGCGGCGCGCCGGTGCGGCGCTGATCAGCTACCTGACGCCGCCAGTCGCCTCGGCTGGCCTGTATCGTGGTCTGCTGGACCTCAAGGCCTCGCTCGATCGCTGGCGCGGCATGGACCCGGAGGCCGATATCGGTCAGCGGGCGGCGCTGGCCGGGCTGCTCCAGGCGCAGGCGACCGAAGTGAACCTGGCGACGGCAGAGCCGGTCTGGGGCGATACCGCCCCGGCGCAGATCGACAAGCTCGGCGTGGCGCTTCTGGAACTCGAATACACGCTGATCCCGCACGGCCTGCATGTGGTGGGCGAACCGCCGAACGCCGAACAGCGTGCTGAGATGCTGGACGCCGCGGGGATCACCGACCCCGCGGAGCGCCTGCGGCTGGATGGCCTGCTGGGGACGGACAGCGAAATTCCGGGCGTGCTGCACGCGCTCGATGGCCGTTACATCCTGCCCGCCCCTGGCGGCGACCTGCTCCGCAACATGGATGTGTTGCCGACTGGCCGGAACCTGCATGGTTTCGACCCCTTCAAGCTGCCCAGCGCCTTCGCGGGTCTGGATGGCGCCCGCCAGGCGGAGCGGCTTCTGGAGCGCAACGCGGCCGATGGGCGGGAGCCGCCGCAGAGCATCGCAATGGTGCTGTGGGGCACCGACAATCTGAAGACGGAAGGCGGCCCGATCGCGCAGGCCCTGGCTCTGATGGGGGCACGCCCGCGCTTCGACAGCTACGGTCGCCTTGCCGGTGCCGAGTTGGTGCCGCTGGCCGAACTCGGGCGGCCGCGGATCGACGTCATCATCACGCTGTCCGGCATCTTCCGGGACCTTCTGCCGTTGCAGATGAAGCTGTTGGCGGAAGCCGCGCTGCTGGCCGCCAAGGCGGATGAACCCGTCAGCGAGAACTTCATCCGCAAGCATGTGCTGGAACATCTCGCCCTGCATGGCGGCACGATCGAGACTGCAGCGCTCCGCGTCTTCGGCAATTCCGATGGCACCTACGGCGCCAATGTGAACGCTCTGGTCGGCGAGGGGTCCTGGACCGACGAGGACGAACTCGCCGAGGCCTTCGTCAAGCGCAAGGGCTTCGCCTATGGGCTCGATGGCAAGCCAGCGCGGGCCGACAAGGTGCTCGGCGCGGTGCTCGCCACCGTCGATGTCACCTACCAGAACCTCGACAGCATCGAGGTTGGCGTGA
This sequence comes from Acetobacteraceae bacterium, assembly GCA_947478535.1. Next base: position 1,849 of record CANJXD010000009.1, on the reverse strand, counting down.
CGACGGTGGATCACTACTTCGATACGCTCGGCGGTATCAGCCGGGCGGTGCGACGCGCACGCGGTGGCCGCGCCTCCGCCGTCTATATCGGCGATCAGACGCGCGGCGACGGCAAGGTGCGTACGATCTCGGAGCAGGTGGCGCTCGAGACCCGAACCCGCGCGCTGAACCCGAAATGGTATGAGGGCCTTTTGAAGCACGGCTATGAGGGTGTGCGCGAGATCGAGGCCCATGTGACCAACACCATGGGCTGGTCGGCGACGACCGGCGATGTCGCCCCTTGGGTCTATGAGAAGCTGGCCGAGACCTATGTCCTCGACCCCACCATGCGGGACCGCATGTCGAAGCTGAACCCGACCGCCTCTGCTCAGATCGCTAATCGTCTGATCGAGGCGCATGAGCGCCGGTATTGGGCGCCTGACGCCGAGACGCTGGAGGCGTTGCGACGCGCCGGCGAGGAACTCGAAGACCGCCTTGAAGGCATCAACGTGGAGATGGCGGCATGACCGTGATTATGAGGCCCCCGCCCGGCTCCAGCATGAGCCGGACCGGCGATGGGGATGGCAGCGTCCAGGTGCATATGGATGACCCTCTGAAGATCGAGGGTGCCAAGGTCTTTGCCGTGTATGGCAAGGGCGGCATCGGGAAAAGCACGACGAGCTCGAACCTCAGCGTCGCCTTCGCCAAGCTCGGCAAGCGGGTGCTGCAGATCGGCTGTGACCCGAAGCATGACAGCACCTTCACCCTGACCGGCCGCATGATCCCGACGGTGATCGACGTGCTCGACGGCGTCGGCTTCCATTCCGAGGAGCTGCGGCCGGAGGATTTCGTGGTGGAAGGCCGCCACGGCGTGATGTGCGTGGAAGCCGGTGGCCCGCCGGCAGGGACTGGCTGCGGCGGCTATGTGGTCGGCCAGACGGTGAAGCTGCTGAAGGAGCATCACCTGCTTGAAGACACGGATATCGTGATCTTCGACGTGCTCGGCGACGTGGTCTGCGGCGGCTTTGCCGCCCCCCTGCTGCATGCCGATCGCGGCGTGATCGTCGCGGCGAATGATTTCGACAGCATCTTCGCGATGAACCGCATCGTCGCGGCCATCAAGGCCAAGGCGGCGAACTATGGCGTGCGGCTCGGCGGTGTGATCGTCAACCGATCGAAGGACACCGACCAGATCCAGAAGTACAACGATGCAACCGGCATGAAGATGCTGGCGCATCTGCCGGACCTCGATGTGATCCGCCGCTCCCGCCTCAAGAAGGCAACGCTGTTTGACATGGACAGCTCACCGGAGGTGGAGGCTGTTCGCGCTGAGTATCTGCGCCTGGCCGCCGGCCTGCTCGCTGGCGTGGCGCCGCTGGATGCGACGCCGCTGAAGGACCGGGAAATCTTCGACCTGCTGGGGTATGACTGATATGCCGACCGCGACCTATCAGACGCGCCGGGGCGAGCTTGAGACCTACTTCGACCGCACAGCGGTCAAGGCGTGGGAGAGGCTGACCTCGGACGCGCCAGTCAGCGGCATTCGGGCAACGGTCCGCGCCGGGCGGGATGAGATGCGGGCCAATCTGCTTTCCTGGCTGCCAGGCGATATGACCGGGCGCCGGATGCTGGATGCGGGCTGTGGCACCGGCTCGCTCTCCGTCGAGGCGGCGCGGCGCGGGGCGGATGTTGTGGCCGTGGATATCTCCCCCACGCTGGTCGATCTCGGCCGTCAGCGGACAGCGGGGCATCATGGCACCGGCCATGTCAGCTTCCATGTCGGCGACATGCTGGATGAAGGCTTCGGCCGCTTCGACCATGTCGTCGCGATGGATATCCTGATCCACTACCAGCCCGCCGATGTGGCGCG
>CANJXD010000008.1 GCA_947478535.1 Acetobacteraceae bacterium | reverse complement strand
TTGAGCGATTGCAGGCCGGAGAGGCCGGAGAGCGGCGACACATCCGACACCTGTGTGTTCCTCAGGTTGAGCGATTGCAGGCCGGAGAGGCCGGAGAGCGGCGACACATCCGACACCTGTGTGTTCCTCAGGTTGAGCGATTGCAGGCTGGAGAGACCGGAGAGCGGTGCCACATCCGCGACCTGGGTGTCCATCAGGTTAAGCGATTGCAGGCTGGAGAGGCCGGAGAGCGGCGCCACATCCGCGACTTTCGTGTTCCACAGGTCGAGCGAGTGCAAGCTGGAGAGGCCGGAAAGCGGCGCCATATCCGCGACCTCCGTGCTGCTGAGGTTGAGCGATTGCAGGCTGGAGAGGCCGGAGAGCGGCGCCACATCCGCGACATGGGTGTTCCTCAGATTGAGCGTATTCAGGTGGGAGAGGCCCGAGAGCGGCGACAGATCGACAATCCTCGTGCGGCCGAAATCCAACTCAAAGATAAACGGTGCCCAATCCGACGGCGGCGCTTGTCCCGCCAAGATCATCTCTTTCACTTCTTCGATGGAAAAAGCCGGCGGCCGCAGCCATTTCGCGCCCTCCAGCTGGGCGCCGTCGAACATCACTCGCTCGATCCCGGTGGCACGCGAGAGGTCCGCACCGCGAAGATCCGCACCCGTGAAATCGAACCCTGAGAGGTCATCTTGCCCGAAATCGACACCCCGCAGGTCAGCGCCGCGGAAGGATCGCGCAGGATCGAGCCCGGCAATCTTCACCAGGACAACAAAGCTTGTCGTCCTCGCATGCGCCACCTGCGCGACGCGCCGCAAAATTTCCGGTGGGAGGGTCATTCCTGCGGCCGTCGGGTCAGCTTCGCCCGTTGCAGCACGGCCCGGCCCGCGTCGTCTCGCGGCAGTTTCTCGAAGATCAGCGTATTGAGGATCGCCCGCTTTGCTTCGGAATCCAGCGCCTCGGCGACCGGCACGCCATCCGCATCAATCGGTGTCACTACGAAGCCGCGCTTCGGCACGCTTAGCGTCACCGTCACGCTCGCCTCGGCGGCTTCGTCGGTCGTGCTGGCGAGCACGAGGTGGTCGCCGCGCAGCACCTCGCCCTCCAGGATCTGCCGTGTTGACCCATCCGCATTGCGGCGCTCAATTCTTGGCCCCACCACCTGCACGCCGCCTGGTGCCTCCTTCAGGTGGTCATGCGGCGCCCGAACGCCGATCAGGGAGCCATCTGTCACGAACGCTTCGGATGTTTCCACACTCAGGAAGGCATCCTGGATCCCCAGGAGCACAGAGCGGTCGCCGCTGTCATCTTCGCGTTCACCAAGGACCAGCCTGCCTTGGATGTAATGCCCGCCGCCGGCGTTGTCTGCCTTGGGCGTTTGCAGTTCGAGTTCGGCCAACCCCGAGACAGGTTTCGGGTTCCCCCGCGGCCAGTCGAAGGGGCGTGCGGCCTGCAGTTCGCTCGCCTTGGGCGAAGGCGACGGGACCGCTCGTGCGGGCTTGGGTCGCTGCCCGGCCTGCCATGCGACCAGGATCGCCTCGCGGTCGGGATGCGGCTCCGCGCTATCCGGTATGGCTAATGGAAAGAAGGTATCGAGGATGGCAAGCAATTGGGGGCGGCGGGGCAGATTGGTGCCGTATAGCCAGTGGCTTACTGCGTCGGTCGAAACCGGACTGCCGACCTGATGCATTGCATAAGCGAACTGCTTTAGCGACCAAGAACCGCGTCTTGGATTCCCCGTTCCGGCATCCCAGTGCCGTTCGAAGTGCGATCGGAATGTCTGGTCGTCCAAAGAAAGCCTCCAGGTTGGCGCGCTAAGCTCGGCTCCGATGGTCACCGATCTCGGTTAAAATCGGCAAGGCGCCGGCGCCGCTAGCCGACTAGCTTGATCGCCTCGATGATCAGCTTTCCAAATTCGATCAAGAAGTTAGCGATAGCGATCACGAGGTCAATGTAGTCCCTTAGTTTGGCCATTGGTCGCCTCCTTTCAGGGGGGGGGCTGATAGACCGCATGGCCGAACGATAGCCGGACAAGGCGAAGACGCGAAGAACGATTATCGTCAAAATCGGTCAAAAATTACTTGACAAAATTTAATATCACAGTGTCGTCATATTTTGTCTGGCTTGGGGTGGTAGGGCCCTATGCTTGCATAGACCTTAAGGTCTCGGGCTCTTGTTTGGCCTTGGTTGTGAGATGGTTTTCCTCGCGTCATCCCGAGTCCCGGCCCTTCTGATTCTTCGTGAAGCCGCCCGCACTTCTGCCAGTTTTGCGCACGCGCCCGAGAGGAGTTGGTTCGGAATCGCCCACAAGGCCCCAAAAACGCCCCAATACTCTACGCCCCTATCCTGGCGTCACCCGAGAACTTCGCCCAGGCCGCCATAAGCGTCGTATCCGCCTTGATCTGTGTCGCTAGCGCGCGGAGGCGGTCAGGGCTGGTGACGCCGCGCCCCTGTCTTTCCCACTTCCCCTGGACTTTCGCTGCTCTGCGCGATAGGATGAAAATCTTATTCCGTCCCTTATCCCCGGATGGGCCGTTTGTCCGAAAAGCGCCGTCGAAAACGCACCTAAAACCCCTAAAATCCCTAAAACCCCTATGGGCTTAGCCCCTTGCTCTTGCTCGCCGTCCCTGCCTTGCGTCAGGCTTCGCGCAAATGGGGGAAATGGCCATGCTCACCAGGCGCCACGTCTTTGCCGCTGTTCCTGTCGCGCTCGCGGTGCCTGGCGTGGCGCGGGGGCAGGAGGCGGCTTATCCCAGCCGGGTCATTCGCCTCATCGTGCCGTTCATTCCGGGCAGTGCGCCGGATATCAATGCGCGGCAGATGGCGGATGGGATCGGGCAGCGGCTGGGCCAGACGGTGGTGATCGAGAATCGCCCCGGTGCCGCGGGCAATCTCGGCTTCACCTATGTGGCGAAGCAGGTGGTGCCGGATGGCTATACCCTGTTGTGGGGCACGGGCGGGCTGGTCATCAATCCCGCGCTTTATGGCCGGGTGAATTACGACACGCTGGCGGATTTCACGCCCATCGCCTTGGCGCTCGGCATGTCCTGCACCGTGGTGGTGCGGAATGACAGCCCGGTCCGCTCATTGGCCGATCTGGTGGCGATGCTGAAGCGGGACCCGCGCACGCCGTATGCCTCGGGTGGCTTCGGCACGGCGGCGCATCTGACGGTGGCCTTGTTCCTGGCGGGGACGGGGACGGAGGCGGAACATATTCCGTACCGTGGCGCGCCGGATATCATCAACGCCGTGCGTGCCGGCACGGTGGCTTTCGGGATGCCGCAGACGCAGGTGGCTTTGCCGCTGGTGCAGGCCGGCCAGTTGCGGGCGATCGGCGTCACCACCCCGCAGGCGCTGCCGCAATTGCCGGGCGTGCCGCCGGTGGCGGAGGTCGTGCCCGGCTACGATTTCCTCTCCTGGATGGGCCTGCTCGGCCCGGCTGGCCTGCCGCCCGCCATTGTCGCGCGGGTGGAGCGTGCGGCGATGGACACCTTGGCGGACCCGGCTTTCCGCGCCCGCGTTTCCGCCGATGGCACCAGCCTGCTCGGCCTCGGCGCGGACGCCTTCCGCGCCTTTCTCCCCGGTGATCTCGTGCGGGGGAGGGAGATGGTGCGGATTTCCGGCGCCAAGCTGGAATAGCGGCGCCGGTTCGGTCAGGGCACCAGGAAGTCGAACCCGACCTGGGCGACGGTCCGGTTCATCAGGGTGACCAGCAGCGTCCAGGAATCGGCGCCGCCATCGGCATCGACCATGAACTCCACATCGAGCCCGGTCTGGCGCAGTTCGAAGAAGCCGCCGAAGGCGAGGCTCGCGACATCGCGGCCGGGCGCGCCGATCAGCACAGGGTTGATGTCGAGCCGGTCGAAGCCGGCCGCGTCGAAATCCAGGATGCGGGCGCCTTGGGAGGCTATCGAGTCGAACACGAAGGTGTCGCCGCCCTCGCCGCCCGTCAGACGGTCCCGCCCCGGCCCGGCGTGCAACTCGTCATCGCCGCCGCCGCCGAGGATGCGGTTGGACTGGTCGGAGCCGGTGATGGTGTCGTTCAGCGGGGAGCCTTCGAAGTCCCGGATCCCCTGGAAGTTGGCGATCAGCGCGCCGCCGATCGTATCCCCCCCGGCGAAGGAGGCGGTGCCGCTCCCGCTGGGGGAGGCGGCGTTGATGACGAGGGCGGAGAACAGCAGCCGCCCGCTGAGCAGGTCCACGCCGCCACCGCCGGCGAAGCTGGACAGGCCGGTGCCCAGCAGGAACACCTCGTTGCCGGCGGTGCCGGAGACATCGATATCGACGGTGCTGCCGATGGTGCTGATGTTCTCGAAGGCCACCGTATCCGCGCTGACCAGGCTGTTGGCGACGCCGGCGCCGAGGTTGACGGTCCAGCTCCCGGTTTCGCTGCCGGCCGGCTTTTCGAGGATCAGGGTGTTGACCCCGGTGCCGCCATCGACGGAATCCTGCCCGCCGCGGACGAAGATCAGGTCGGCGCCGTCACCGCCGAGGAAGGTGTCGTCGCCAGTGCCGGATTGGAAGGTGTCGGCGCCGGACCCGCCTTCGACGAAGTTGTTGCCGTCGAGGTCGATGATGATGTCGGCGTTGGCGCCCGCCGAGATGCTGTCATCGCCAAGGCCGCCCTGGATGTAGTCGGCGCCCTTGCCGCCCACCAGCGAATCGGCGCCGTCTCCACCGTCGAGGTCGTCCCCGCCATTGCCGGCCACCAGCGTATCCGCGAGCGCGGAGCCGATCATGGCGTTGCCGCCCTTGCCGCCATAGGCGATGTGGATGTCGAACAACGCATCGGCCACCTCACCGCCCGGGCCGAAGACGGTGGCGAGGCCGGCGGTGGTCGCGCCGAAGCGGAGCGCCGAGCCGTCCAGCACGATGGACATCGGCTCCGCCACCCCGCGGTAATCCACGGCGTTGGTGCCGGCACCGCCGACATAGACATCCGCGAAGGCCACGCCGGGGCCATCGCGGAAGATGTCGTCGCCGGCCTCACCGTACAGCGTATCGGCGCCAGCGCCGCCCAGCAGGTAATCGCCCCCGCCGCCACCATGCACGACATCGGCGCCATTCGCGGCCGAGATCGTGTCGGCGCCATTGCCGGCGAAGATCAGGTCGATGCCGCTCCAGCCCTGGATATTGGCGGCGGCGCCGTTCGGCATCAGGTGGATCTTGAGCGGCGTCTTGGTCGAACCTCCGGAGCCGCTGGCGAGGAGGCTCGCATCGTAGATGCCGTGCACCGCGTAGATCTTGTCGAGGTTGAAGCTGTCGCCCGACTGTGCCTGGCCGGTGAGGCTGGACCCGTCGCCCCAGTTGAGCGTGAAGCGCGAGGCCTCATGCAGGGTGAAGGACAGCTCGATGGCGCGGTTCTCGGCCTTCGCCGTCGCCTGGCCGGCATTGCCGCCATCATACACCCAGACCGTGGTGTAGGAGGAGAGGATGACGCCGCCGCCGGGGGAGACGCCGCTGGTCCCCGGCGCGATATTGGCGGCGCTGCTGAAGAAGCTGGCGTAGCGCCCGTCGATCGACATCCAGCCGGGGAAGGAGGCATGGTTCGCCTGCTCCGGCGCGCCGCCGCCGGGCCCGCTGAGTTGGCGGGAGATGACCGTCGTGGTGCCATCGGCGCGGCTGACATAGACATCGCCGAGGTCGTTGGTGTCTCCGAATTCCGGGTGGTTTTCCCAGGTCTGCGTCAGCACCGCGGTGGTCGGCTTGGACCAGGCCCAGGCAACATCAGCCCCAAGCACGCCCGAACCCACGTCGATGGCCGCGCGCTGGAACCCATCGGGCGGATTAGTGAAAGGCGGGCTGAAATTCACGTAGCGCGGCTTGCCGGCGGCGACATCGCCATTGCTGAGGTAAAAGCGCGTGGTCAGCGCCGGGATCTGCAAGGTGCCCAAGGTTTCCACCGTGACGGCGACGGTGAGGAGCATCGCCTCCGCCCCCTGGCCCATGACGACCTGCTGCGCCTCATGCACCGGCAGGTTGCGCTGGGTTTCGAGGTTGGCGGAAAGGTTGACCAGCAGCCCAGTCTGCATGTCCTTGACGTAGCCGGAGACCTTGCCGGGCCGCGCATTCGGCAGGTTCTGCGCGGCGCTGACGAAGCCGACATACCGCCCATCTTCGGAAATCGTCGGCTGGGAGAGGTAGGGGAAGGCCACCGTCTCACCGCTCCCGCCATTGCCGATCACGCCCGCGGTGGTGGCGGAAATCAGCTCCGTGCGGCCGGTCCAGAGATCCCTGCGGAAGATGTCGGTCGCACCGTTGGTATCGCCTTCGACCAAGTTGCTCGCCGTGCTGACGAAGACGACGTAGCGGCCATTGGCTGACATGTCGCCGCCGCGCGCCTCCCCGTTCACCGCCCCTGTCAGCGCGGCCGAGGCGTTGATATGGCGGGCGCCGACGATCTCGACTGCCTCAGCCGCGATACCGGAGATGATGGGACGCTGCGGCATGGCACTGCTCCGTTCAGGGCACGGGAAGGCCGGGCGGCAGCCTGCGCGGCCAGCGGCTGCCGCTGTGACTGCGAATCTTGCCGGAACGTTCCACCGATCTGGCGTATCGTCAATCTTTTAAATGACGCTGGCCTGGGCCGGAGCAACCCCCTTCGGGTCAGCCGAAAACCTCGCCCCAGGCGGCCATCAGCGCGGCATCCGCTTCCTCCAGCGTCGCCAGCACGCCGAGGCGGTGCAGGCTGGTGACGCCGAGCCCCTGTTCGGCGATGCCGCAGGGCACGATGCCGCCGAAATGGCTGATATCCGGGTCCACGTTCAGCGCGATGCCGTGCCAGCTCACCCAGCGCGTCACCCGCACGCCGATGGCGCCGATCTTGTCTTCCGTGCCGCGTGCGCGATCGACCACCCAGATGCCGATCCGGCCCTCCCGCCGCTCCCCCTTCACCCCGAAGCGGTCGAGCGCCCGGATCATCCATTCCTCGAGGCCCTGGACATAGGCACGCACGTCGCGGGCCTTCACCGTGCCGTGGTCCCGTGTCAGGTCGAGCAGGACATAGGCCGTGCGCTGGCCTGGCCCGTGATAGGTCCATTGCCCGCCGCGCCCGGCCGCGACGGCGGGGAATCGGGTCTCCAGCAAATCCTCGGGCCGGGCGGAGGTGCCGGCGGTGTAGGTGGGCTCATGCTCCACGAGCCACACCGCCTCGCCCGCGGTGCCGGCGCGGATGGCGTGCGCCCGCGCCTCCATGGCGGACAGCGCCTCGGCATAGGGAAGCCGGCCCGGCGAGACGCGCCATTCGGGAGCATCGGAAACGGGGGCGGGGGGCGTTGCCGGCATCGATCTCATCGGTTATACGCCCCGCCTCTACCCGATACGCGGTCGTGGCGGAATGGTAGACGCGCCAGCTTGAGGTGCTGGTGGGGGCAACCCCGTGGAAGTTCGAATCTTCTCGACCGCACCATCGCCCTTTCGGGGCGGATGGTCAGATGAAAGGCCCCGCCTGGGATACTGGGCGGGGCCTTCCTCGCTTCAGGGGCCTCGTTTCAGGCGGAAGCCTTCTCTGCCTGCCAGGCCGCCAGCTTCGCCCGCGCCCCGTTCCGCGCCGGGTCCATCGCCGCGTCATGGGAGGGCGTCTTGGCCGTCAGCTCGATGACGTAGCCATTGGGGTCGCGGAAGTAGATGGAATGCATCACCCCGTGATCGGACGGCCCGCGGGTGTGGATGCCCGCTGCCTTGCCCTTGGCGAGCATGCGGTCCAGCTCCTCCGGCGTCACTTCCATGGCCAGATGCAGGTCGAAATCATGCTGGTCGCGGAAGTCGAAGGGGCTTTCGGGCGCCTCGAAGAAGGCCAGGAAGCTGCCATCGGCGAGGCGGTAGAAGCTGTGCAGCACCTTCGCCTCCCGCCCCGTGGCGGTGGTGGTGATCGGGAAGACCTCTGCCAGTTCGAGGCCGAGAAAATCTTCGTAGAATGCGCGCGTCGCCTCGGAATCCCGGCAGCGATAGGCGATGTGGTGGAAGCCCTTGATCGCGATCTTCGCCATCACGCGGCACTCTGGGACAGCACATGGTCGCGCCAGCCTTCCCAGCCGGCATGACCCGCCGCCCAGCCCGGCCGCGCCCGCATCGCCGCGATCCAGCGCTGCACGCGGGGATAGGGGCTGTAGTCGAAGCGCGCCATCTCGCCGAGCGTCGCATAGGCCACGCCCATATAGTCGGCCAGGTTCGGTGCGGCGCCACCGAGGAACGGCCCCGGCTCACCCAGCATGCTGTCGTTGAGGATGCGCAGGAAACGCTCCCCCTTCACCGTGCAACGGGCGTTCACGGTGGCCTGCACCGCGGGGTCCTCATAGCCGAGATGCGGCATGATGCGCGGATACATGGCGCCGTAGCAGAACTCGCGGGAGAAACCGGTGTTGAACCAGTCCAGCTGCTCATCGACGCGCGCCCGCGCCTTCGGATCGGCGGGGTAGGCGGGGGAGCCGCTGATGGTGCCGAGGTAGCGCAGGATCGCCGCGTTTTCCGTCAGCACGAAGTCGCCATCCTCCAGCGTCGGCACCTGCTGGGTGGCATTCTTCGCGGTATAGCCGGGGCCGACATGCTCGCCGGTCATCAGGTTCACCGGCACCAGCTCCAGCGCGATTCCGGCCTCTGCCGCGAACATCTCCACCGGGCGACAGGTGGTGGAGCCATTGAAGTGATAGAGTTTCATGGGGTCTTCCTCCGATGCCTTGGACAGCGGGTACCATAACCCGGCTTTACCGGACGGGTAGCCCACCCTGGCCGCCCGGCAGAGGATGGACGGCCAGCGAGCTCGTCGCGCCGGCGTGATGGGCGGCGTGGCGCAAAAGGGCGGAATACCGCGCGGCCTGAGGCTGGCGTCGTGCTACAGTCTCAACTCATGATTGCCGCGCTGGGATACTGGCGCCGGCCCTTGGGGGTAGCGATGCCTGCCACGACGTTGACCCCAGCCGTGCCGTCCTGATGGCCCTCAGCCCGGACGAGACCATCGAAGCACCGGCCTTCGGCACGGCCGACCTGAACAGTTGCGACCGCGAGCCGATCCATATTCCAGGGTCCGTGCAGCCGCATGGCCTGCTGCTCGTGCTGCATCCCGAGACACTGACACTGCTGCAATGCGCCGGCGACACAAGCCTCCTGCCAGGGGGTAGCGATCCGCAACCCGGCACGCCGATCGGGGCGCTGCTGCCCCGTGGCGCCGAGCGCGAGATCGCGGCCGTGGCGGCGGAAGTCGACGTGCTGCCGCCGCGGGCAGTCGAATTCGACCTGCCAGACGGCACCCGCATCGGCCTGCTGCTGCACCGCGCAACTGCCGGCATCATGGTCGAGCTTGAGCGAATGCCGGACGATGCACCGTCGACCCGGCTGAGCCCGCTGCCGATCGTGCAGACCATGATGGCGCACCTGCAACCCGCCTCGGGTTCCATTGATTTCTGCCAGTTGGCGACGCAGGAAGTGCGGCGCGTGACCGGCTTTGACCGAGTCATGGTCTACCGCTTCCTGGCCGATGGCAGCGGCGAGGTGGTGGCCGAGACCCATGCGCCCGGCCAGGACAGCTTCCTTGGCCTCCGCTATCCCGCCTCGGACATTCCCCGCCAGGCGCGGGCGCTCTATCTGCGCAACTGGCTGCGGCTGATCCCCGATGTCGGCTACCAGCCGGCGGCGCTGCGCCCCGCAATCAGCCCGTTGACCGGCGCCACGCCCGATCTTTCGTTCTGCGTGCTGCGCAGCGTTTCGCCGGTGCATCTCCAGTACCTGAGCAACATGGGCGTTCGCGCTTCGATGTCGCTGTCGATTGTGCGGGGCGGCGTGCTTTGGGGGCTGATCGCCTGCCATCACGACACGCCGCGCCATCTGCCGGCAGCCCTGCGCGCGGCCTGCGAGTTGTTCGCTCAGATGTTTTCCTTCCAGATCGAGGCCCGGGAACAGGCCGAGGATTTCAGGTACGGAAGCCGGCTGCGCAGCGTGCATGAAGGCCTGGTGCAACGGATGGCGAGCGAGGAGGCGCTGGCCTTCGGCCTGATCAAGCACCGTCCCAACCTGCTCGACTTCATCGACGGCGACGGCGTGGCGCTGTTGATCGACGGCAACTACGCCACGGCGGGCCTTGTGCCGGAGGAAGCCGCTGTGCGGGCCCTCGCGGCTTGGATCGGCGAGACCGCGACCGAGGGCGTGGTGGCGATCGACGACCTGCCGTCGGTCTACCCCCCGGCTGCCGCTTTCGCCGCGCTGGGCAGCGGGATCCTGACGCTTTCGGTGTCCCGAACCCCGCGCGACTACATCATCTGGTTTCGCCGTGAACTTGTGCAGATCGTCACCTGGGCCGGCAACCCCGACAAGCCGATGGACAGCGGCCCGGGCGAGCCTGCGCTGACCCCTCGCCGCAGCTTCGCAGCCTGGCAGGAAACCGTGCGCGGCCACTCCGCACCATGGCTCACCACTGAGGTGGAGGCGGCGCGGGGGTTGCGCGTCTCGCTGATGGAGGTGGTGCTGCGGCGCATCGACCAGATCGCGAGCGAGCGCGCCAAGGCCAAGGATGCGCAGGATTTCCTCATCGCCGAGTTGGATCACCGCGTGAAGAACTCGCTCGCGGTCATCCTGGCGGTGGTGCGCCAGAGCAGCGGCAGCGCCACCTCGGTCGAGGCCTTCGTCGATGATCTGCACAGCAGGCTGCATGCCATGGCGCATTCCCACGCGCTGTTGGCCGACGGGCGCTGGGAAGGCGCCAGCTTGCACGTGCTGGTGGCCCAGGCCTTGCGTGGCCCTGGGGGCGTCCCTGGACGCGGCCCTGGGAGCGGCCAGGGATTCGATGGCCGCACCACAGCCAATGGGCCGCCTATACGGCTGAAGCCGAAGGTGGCGTTGGCGCTCGGCATGGCGTTGCATGAACTGGCGTCGAATGCGGTGAAGCATGGATCCCTGTCGCAGCCGGGCGGATCGGTGGCGGTGAGTTGGGCGGTGGACGACACCGTCCTGCGTCTCGACTGGCGCGAATCCGGGGGGCCGCCTGTGCTACCGCCGGAACGCCGCGGCTTCGGGGCCGCGATGATCGAACGCAGCCTCGCCTATGAGGTCGGTGGTCGCAGCCGGATCGACTTCCTGCCGGAAGGGCTCTGCTGGACTGTCGAGGTGCCGCTTCGCCACGTCGTCGGCGTGACAGAAATGGCGCCCTCCGCTGTTCCGCGCGTGCTGGTATTCGAGTCCTCGGTCGTGGTGGCGGAAGCCGTGCACGCTGCGCTCACGGAGGCCGGAATGCTGGTGGTCGGTCCGGTCGGGCGCGTGGTGGACGCGCTGGCGTTGCTGCGCGATGCCGATGTGGATGCCGCCCTGATCGACCTTGGTGGGGCGGAGGACGATGTGTTCGCCATAGCGGATCTGCTGGCTGCCCGGCATCGGCCCTTCGCCTTCACCCTGCCCTTGAACGCGGGCACCGACCCGCCTGCCACCTTGCCTCCGCGCTTTGCCAAAACCGCGCTCCTGCGCCAGCCCTACAGCGCCACGGAGACGGTCGCGGCGCTGCTGGCCGGGCCACGCTCCCGTTGAACCCTGCCGCAGTCGCACTTTCCCGCCACCTGGCTTAGACTGGGGGGCGGAGGGACCAGCATGGACGAAGACTTCCGCAAGGCCGCGCTCGACTACCACCGCCTGCCGAGGCCGGGGAAGCTGAGCGTCGAGCCGACCAAGCGCATGGCAACCCAGCGTGACCTGGGGCTCGCCTATTCGCCTGGCGTCGCCGCGGCCTGCGAGGAGATCGCGAAGAACCCCGACGCGGCCTTCGAATACACCTCCCGCGGCAACCTCGTCGCCGTCATCACCAATGGCACGGCGGTACTGGGGCTGGGCGCCATCGGGGCGCTCGCCTCGAAGCCGGTGATGGAGGGCAAGGCCGTCCTCTTCAAGAAGTTCGCAGGCATCGATTCGATCGACCTCGAGATCGAGCAACGGGACCCGCAGAAATTCATCGAGGCCGTGGCGTCCCTGGAGCCGAGCTTCGGCGCCATCAACCTCGAGGACATCAAGGCCCCCGAATGCTTCGAGATCGAGCGCGCCTTGCGTGCGCGGATGAATATTCCCGTCTTCCATGACGACCAGCACGGCACGGCCATCATCGTCGCCGCCGCGGTGCGCAACGGGCTGCTGCTGCAGGGCAAGACGCTGCAAGACGTGCGGGTGGTGAATACCGGTGGCGGCGCGGCGGCCATCGCCTGCCTCGACCTGCTGGTGGCCATGGGGCTGAAGCGCGAGAACGTCACGATCTGCGATATCGACGGCGTGGTCTGGAAGGGCCGCCCGAACACGGACCCCTTCAAGGCCGCCTATGCGCAGGACACGCCCGCGCGCACGCTGCTCGAAGCGCTGCCGGGTGCCGATGTGTTCCTCGGCCTTTCGGCGCCGCGCATCCTGAAGGCGGAATGGCTGCACCTGCTGGCGCCGAACCCGCTGGTGCTGGCACTCGCCAATCCGGAGCCGGAGATCCTGCCCGAGGCCGTGCGCGCCGCGCGGCCGGATGCGATCGTCGCGACCGGGCGGACCGACTACCCCAACCAGGTCAACAACGTCCTCTGCTTCCCCTTCATCTTCCGCGGCGCCCTCGATGCCGGAGCGACGACGATCAACGAGGCGATGAAGGTCGCCGCTGCGGATGCCATCGCGGCGCTGGCGCGCATGGAGGCGAGCGAGGTGGTGGCCGCGGCCTATGGCGGCAGCGCGCCGACCTTCGGGCCGGACTACATCATCCCCAAGCCCTTCGATCCCCGCCTGATCCTGGAAGTCGCGACCGCCGTGGCGCAGGCGGCGATGGACAGCGGCGTCGCCCGCCGGCCGATCGCCGACATGGCGAAGTACCGGCAGGAGCTGGAGCGCTTCGTCTTCCGCTCCGGCAACCTGATGCGCCCGGTCTTCGAAGCCGCGCGCAAGCGGCTGACCCGTGTGGTCTATGCGGATGGCGAGGATGAGCGGACGCTGCGCGCCGTGCAGACCGTGCTGGATGACGGGCTGGCGGAGCCGATCCTGATCGGCCGGCGCGATGTCATCGCCGCCAAGGCCAGCGCCATGGGCCTGCGGATGGACTTTTCCCAGTCCGTCCGAGTGCTGGACCCGGCGGTGGATGAGGCCGCCTTCGCGCCCCTGGTGAAACTGTATCAGCAGAAGGTCGGCCGGCGGGGCATTCCGCCCGATGCGGCGGCCAAGCGCGTCGGCAACCGGCAGACCGTGGCGGCGGCTCTGGTGCTGGAAGGCGGGCTCGCCGATGCCTGCCTCTGCGGCGGCACGGGGGATTGGTTCCGCCACTGGCATCACGTGTTCGACGTGGTGGGCAAGCGTCCGGAAGTGGCGCGGGTCTATGCGCTGTCGGCGCTGATCGTGCCGAACGGCCACCTGTTCTTCGTCGATACCCACCTGACGGTGGACCCGACGGCCGAGCAGATCGTGGACATGACATTGCTGGCGGCGGAGCAGATCCGCGCCTTCGGCCTGGTGCCGAAGGCGGCGCTGCTATCCCATTCCAGCTTCGGCGCCTCCGGCGCGCCCTCCGCCCGCAAGATGCGGGAGGCGCTGCGCCTGCTTCGCGCGCAGGGCACGGATTTCGAGGTGGATGGCGAAATGCACGCCGATGCCGCGCTGGTGCAGTCGATCCGCGCCCGCGCCGTGGCCGACAGCCCGCTGACGGACAGCGCCAACCTGCTGGTGATGCCGACGCTCGACGCCGCCAACATCTCCTTCAACCTGCTGAAGGCGGCGGGGGAGGGCTTGCAGGTCGGGCCCATGCTGCTCGGCATGGCCAAGCCGATCCATGTCCTGGTGCCGAGCGTGACGGCGCGCGGCATCGTCAACATGACGGCGCTGGCGGCGGCGCAGGCGAATGGGATGCTGGCCGGGGGGTAGGCGGGGGCTGCGCCGTTCAGCGCGCCGCCTCTCCCGTCGCGAGCCAATGCGCCCAGCCCAGGCTGCCGGCCGCCATCGCGCGGGCGGCGGCGGCTTCGTGGTCGTAGGCCAGGGCGATCAACTCCACCGCCAGCAGCCTGCCGTCGGCGATTTCGGCCACGGCATAGCGCGCATGCGGTGCGCCGGTCTCGCTGACATGGGCGGGTGGCGTCGGGTCCGCATAGGCGGGCATGCCGACGCTGCCGGGGTTCAACACCACGCGGCCATCGGGCAACTGCCGGATCGCGGGGAGATGGCTGTGGGCGCAGAGGATCACGCCCGCCGTGACGGCGCCAAGACGGGCGGCAACCCTATCGGCGGGGGCGGGCACCAGCCGCCCATCCACTACATTCTCCAGCAGGTAGGCGTTGTCATCCGCGGGGCGCGCGTGGAAGGCCGCCACGCCGGGCAGGGGTTCCAGCGTCATCGGCAGGGCGCCGAGCCAGGCCGCCTCCGCCTCGGTCAGCGCCGCGCGGGCGAAGCGGTCGGAGGCACCGCCGCCGCCCTCCGCCACCCAGCGATCATGGTTGCCGCGCAGCACGGGAATGCCGGACCGGCGGACCAGCGCCAGTGTCGCCGCCGGCCAGAGCGGGCCGGAGACGAGGTCACCGAGGTTCACCACGGCCTCCACCCCGCGCCGCGCGAGGTCGGCCATCACCGCCTCCCATGCCGCGACATTGCCGTGGACGTCGGCGATGACGCCGAGGCGCGTCACGCCCGCACCCGCTGCTCAAAGGTCACGCGGAAGCGCCGGCTGCGGTGGAAGTAGCTGTACATGGCGAAGTAGAACGCCGCGTTGATCAGCATGGTCGCGACCAGGTCGCCATCCAGCCCATGGGCGCCAGGGTCCCCCGGAAGGCCGGCCTCCTCCATCAGCCCGGCCGCCAGCGGCATCAGGATGGCCGCGAAGATGGCGTAGGCCGCGTAGAGCCTGCGGAAACCCGGCCATTGTCTGAACCACAGCACCGCGAGCAACAGCTGCGCCCCGACCACGACGATCAGCAGCACATTGGCGATGATGGCGAGGCCGCCGATCCTGTCCATCGCCGCCTGGTCCGGGCCGATCCATTCCTGCCAGCCGAGCGCCGCCCCACCAACGACGCTCAGCACCGTGAGCGCCGAGAACAGGCGCAGCCAGCCACCCATGCCATGCAGCGGATGCGCCTCCGCCTCCGCCGCCGTCACCTCGACCCACGCCATCCGCGCCTCCGGCACCGCCTTCCTGACGCTATCGGAAGGAAGCGCGATTCGCATGCGCCGGGGGCCTTCCGTGGCGTGGCGGGCGGGACCATCTTCGCGGACATGACCAACCTGCCGGCCAAGCCTGGCTCTGCTGCCGTCGCCGCCTTCCTCGACCAGGTGAAGGCGCTGCCTGCCGTGACGCCCGCGCCGGGCCGCGCCGGGCGGCTGATCTTCGCCATCGACGCCACCGCCAGCCGCCAGCCGAGCTGGGACCGCGCCTGCCATGTGCAGGCGGAGATGTTCGACGCGGTGCGGGAGATCGGCGGGCTTGCCGTCAGCCTCGCCTATTTCCAGGGGTTTCGGGAGTTCGCGGCGACGCCCTTCCTGACCAACGCGGCGGATCTCGCGCGGCGGATGGCCGGCGTGCAGTGCCTCGGCGGGCAGACGCAGATCGAGCGCACCTTTGCCCATGCCCTGGCCGAGACGAAGCGGGATCGCGTGGCCGCGCTGGTGCTGATCGGCGATGCCTTCGAGGAGGATGTAGACGGCGCCTGCCATCTCGCGGGGGAACTCGGCCTGCGGGGCGTGCCGGTCTTCTGCTTCCAGGAAGGCGCTGACGCGCTCGCCCGGACGGCGTTCCGGCAATTCGCGAAACTCTCGGGTGGCGCCTGGGCGCCCTTTGATAGCGGCAGCCCGGAGGCGTTGCGGGACCTGCTGCGGGCCGTCGCCGTCTTTGCCGCCGGCGGGCGCCGGGCCTTGCAGCGCCTCGGCGGCGCGGCGGCGCGCGGCATCGCCGGGCAACTGCCCGCGCCCGGGTTGCCGGCGCCGGGCGGAGGCTGAGCCATGATCTGGTTCGGCCTCGGCGCTTTCGCGCTGCTGTTCCTGCTGCTGCTGCTGCGCGCCTTCGTCGATGCGAAGCCGGGGCAGGTGAAGCAGACCGCGGTCTGGGGCGGCGGCGCGCTCGGCCTCGGGCTGATGGTGTTGCTGCTGGTGAGCGGCCGGGGCGGGCAGGCCTTCTGGGCGCTGGCGCTGTTCGGCCCGGCGGCCTGGCGCTGGTGGAAGGCCCGGCGCGCGGCCGCCACCTTCGCGCGCGGCGGCGCGGCGAGCCCGGGCCATGCCTCGGATGTCGAGACCTCGCACCTCGCCATGGGGCTGGACCATGACAGCGGGCGGATGACGGGGCGGGTGAAGGAGGGCGATTTCGCGGGTCGGGACCTGGCTGAGCTCGACCTGCCGCATCTGATGCGCCTGATGGCGGAGCTTGCGGCCGTGGACCCCGATGGCATGCCGCTGCTCGAAGCCTGGCTCGACCGCGCACATCCGGAATGGCGGGATCACCAGCCGCCACCCGAAGGCGGGCCGATGACCCATGACGAGGCGCTGGCGGTGCTGGGCCTCACGGCGGGGGCCGGGGAGGATGAAATCCGCGCCGCCCATCGCCGGCTGATGCAGGCCGCCCATCCCGATCGCGGCGGGTCCGATTGGCTCGCTTCCCGGTTGAACGAGGCACGGGATCGCCTTCTGAAGACGTGAGGCGGTGGACGCGATTCGCCGTCCGTGGCATGCCTTGCGCCGCCCACAAACGAGGATCGTCACCCCGTGCGCAAGCCGCTCCGCAAGGCCGTTCTTCCCGTCGCCGGTCTCGGCACGCGTTTCCTGCCCGCCACCAAGCAGATGGCCAAGGAAATGCTGCCCGTCGTCGACAAGCCGCTGATCCAATACGCGGTGGAGGAAGCCCGCGCCGCGGGCATCGAGCAGTTCTGCTTCGTCACCGGCCGCGGCAAGACCATGCTGGTGGACCAGTTCGACGTCGCCTTCGAACTCGAACGCACGCTGATCGAGCGCGGCAAGCAGAAGGAGCTTGCCATGCTGCACGCCCAGGCGCTGCCGCCGGGCTCCGTCGTCTCCACCCGCCAGCAGGTGCCGCTCGGCCTCGGCCACGCCATCTGGTGCGCGCGGACCTTCATCGCCGATGAGCCCTTCGCCATCCTGCTGCCGGATGACCTCATGCTCTGCGACGTGTCCTGCACCAAGCAGCTCGCGGATGCCTATCAGGAGACCGGCGGCAATGTCGTCGCCATCGAGGAAGTGCCGATGGCGCGCGTGTCCTCCTACGGCGTCATTGCGCCGGGGGAGAGCACGGGCAACCTCGTCGAGGTGAAGGGCCTGGTCGAGAAGCCGAAGCAGGAGGACGCGCCGTCGAACCTCACCGTCATCGGGCGCTATGTGCTGATGCCGGAGGTGATCGGCCACCTCGCGAAGATGGAGAAGGGCGCGGGCGGGGAAATCCAGCTGACGGACAGCATGGCCAAGCTGATCGGCAGCCAGCCCTTCCACGGCGTGCGCTATGAAGGCCGCCGCTTCGATTGCGGCGACAAGGCCGGCTACCTCGAAGCCCAGGTCGCCTTCGCGCTCTCCCGCCCCGACATGGCCCCGGCGATGCAGGCGATCATCAAGAAGTATTCGTAAGCGCGGCGGGAGGAAACACACTCATGACGGCGTTCAAGCACAGCTTCGATCCGACCTCGCTGCGGGAATACGATATCCGCGGGATCGTCGGGCAGACATTGCACCCCGAGGATGCCTTTGCGATCGGCCGCTGCTTCGGCACCATTGTCGCGCGTGGCGGCGGCACCAAGGTGGCGGTCGGCTATGACGGGCGGCTCTCCTCCCCGACGATGGAGGCGCAACTCGTCGCCGGCCTGCGGGCCTCGGGCATGGAGGTGATGCGCGTGGGCTGCGGGCCGACCCCGATGCTCTACTACGCCTGCTACGCGCTGTCGGCCGATGGCGGCATCATGGTGACGGGCAGCCACAACCCGCCGAACTACAACGGCTTCAAGATGATGCTGGGGAAGAAGCCCTTTTTCGGCTCGCAGATCCAGGACATCGGCCGCATGGCCGCCGCTGGCGATGTGGTGGCGGAAGCCGTGGGCAGCGACCGGCAGGTCGATGTCTCGGAGGAGTATGTCGCCCGCATCCTGAAGGATTGGGATGGCGGCGACCGCGCGCTGACGGTGGTGTGGGACCCGGGCAATGGCTCGGGCGCCGAGATCACCAAGCGCCTGGTGGAGAAGCTGCCGGGCACGCATATCGTCATCAACGGCACGATCGACGGCACCTTCCCCGCCCATCACCCCGACCCGACGGTGGCCAAGAACCTCGAGCAGATCATCGCCGAGGTCGCCAAGCACAAGGCCGATCTCGGCATCGCCTTCGATGGCGACGCGGACCGCATCGGCGTGGTGGACAATGAAGGCCACATCCTGTTCGGCGACCAGCTTCTGGTCGTGCTCGCGCGGGACGTGCTGAAATCCCACCCCGGGGGCACGATCATCGCCGATGTGAAGGCCTCCCAGGTTCTGTTCGATGAGATCGCCAAGGCCGGCGGCACGCCGCTGATGTGGAAGACGGGCCATTCGCTCATCAAGGCGAAGATGGCGGAAACCGGCAGCCCGCTGGCTGGCGAGATGTCCGGCCACATCTTCTTCGCGGACAAGTGGTACGGCTTCGATGACGCGCCTTATTCCGCCGTGCGCCTGCTCGGCATCGTGGCGCGCATGACGGGCACCTTGGGCGAAGTGCGCGCCGCGCTGCCGCAGGTGATCAACACGCCGGAGCTGCGCTTCGACTGCCCGGATACCCGGAAGTTCGAAGTGGTGGCCGAGGTGAAGGCGCGTCTCGCCGCCGCCGGCGCCAAGGTGCAGGACGTGGATGGCGTGCGGGTGCTGACCGAGGATGGCTGGTGGCTGCTGCGGGCCTCCAACACCCAGGCGGTGCTGGTGGCGCGCGCCGAGGCGTCGAGCGAGGCGGGGCTGGAACGGCTGAAGGCCGGGATCGCCAGCCAGGTCGAGGCCTCTGGCCTGAAGGCGCCGGACTTCACGGGTGAGAATGCGGGGCACTGAGCCCCGGCTTTTCCTTTACGGCACCCTGCTGGACCCCGCCGTGCTGGCCGCCCGGTCGGGCCGGCGGGGGCTCGAGCCCCGGGCCCGGCCGGCGCTGCTGCCGGGCTGGCGCCGTGTGATGCTGCGGGGCGCACCCTATCCCACCCTGGTCCGCGCCCGGGGCGGTGTGGTGCGCGGCGTTGTCCTGCGTGTGCTGGGCGCGCCGCTGCGGCGGCTCATGGCCTACGAGGGTGCGGCTTATCGCCGCCAGCCGGTCACGCCGCTGGTGCCCGGGCGGGGGCGCTGCCGCGCCGAAGCCTGGGTCGCGCATCCGCTGCTGGCGGACCTGACCCGGGTGTGGGGGGCGCGGCGCGCGCAATTGTGACTCCTCCGGATGGCCCCACCCGGCTGGCGCCTCCCTCGTTTTCGCGTGCATGGTGACCGCTTGGCCAGAGACGGGGCACCGGCGCCTCGACGGCCGCGGCCGTTCGGCCCTAGGAGAAGACGATGCCGGCAGGAGGGGGCGCGAGCGGGGGCAAGATTCTCGTCGTCGAGGATGAGGCGCTGGTCGCCATGCTCGTCGAGGATGCGCTGCTCGATGCCGGCTTCAGTGTCATCGGCCCGGCGGCGACGGTGGCGGAGGCGCTGCGCTGCCTCGCGGCACAGCGCCCGGATGCGGTGGTCCTGGACCTCAACCTCGCGGGCGAGACCTCGGCCCCTGTCGCCGATGCGCTGGCGGCGCGTGGCATCCCCTATGTCATCGCGACAGGCTATGGCGTGGCGGGGCTGCCGCCGGGACACAAGCAGGCGATTGTGCTGGCGAAGCCCTATGACCCCCTGGAGTTGACGGCACTGCTGACGCGGATCTGCGCCGCGGCGGCATGATCGGGTTGGCGGCCAACTCCCATTCCACACCAGCCTAGACCGCGCTGCTGTGCCGCGCCGGGCCACCGCCCAGATAGGCATCGAAGCAGGCGGCGATGTGGCGGACGAAGCGGCGGCCGGATTCCGTGGCGACCAGGCGGCCATTCTCCACCGCTGCCAGCCCATCCGCCACCAGCGGCGCCAGCCGGGGTTCCGCCGCCCGCCAGATGGCGCCGGGCACCCGCCGCAGGTCCAGCGCCAGGTCGCACATCACGGCCTCGATGATATCGCGCCGCACGCGGTCTTCTTCCGTCAGGCGCAGACCGCGGGTGACGGGCAGGTGGCCCTTTTCCACCGCGGCCAGCCAGCCGCGCTCGTCCGGGATGTTCTGCGCGTAGCCCTGCGGCAGCGCGCCGATGGCGGAAGCGCCGAGGCCGATCAGCACCGGCGCGCGATCGGTGGTGTAGCCCTGGAAGTTGCGCTTCAGCACGCCGGCCTCAGCCGCCACGGCCATGGAATCGCCCGGCCGGGCGAAGTGGTCCAGCCCGATCGCGATGTAGCCCGCCGCCAGCAGCGCGCGTTCGGCGGCATCGGCCTGTTCCATGCGGGCGAAGGACCCGGGCAGATCTTCCTGGCGGATGGCGTTCTGGTGCGGCTTCATCCAGGGGACGTGGGCGTAGCCGAACACCGCGACGCGGTCAGCGCCCATCGCCGCGGCGAAGCGCGCGCTGGCGGCGACATCGTCGCAGCTCTGGCCGGGCAGGCCGTACATCAGGTCGAAGTTGATACGGGCGATGCCGGCGCCGCGCAGCTTGGCGACCGCGGCTTCCACCAGTTCCGGCGGCTGGATGCGGCCGATCAGCTTCTGCACATGCGGCGCCATATCCTGCACGCCGAGGCTGGCGCGTGAGAAGCCCTGGCGCGCCAGCACGGCGACGGTCGCAGGGTCCAGCATCCGGGGATCGAGCTCGACCGACAATTCGGCCTCGTCGAGGAATTCGAAGCGATCCCGCAGCGCGGTCAGGACCCGGTCCAGCGCCTCCGCCCCGATGGCCGAGGGCGTGCCGCCGCCGAGATGCAGCGATTCCACCGGTGCCGCCGGCAGCGCCGCCGCCAGCAACCCGGCTTCCGCGACCAGCCCCTCCGCATACCGCGATGTGCGGGCGACGGAGCGGGTGACAGCGGTGTGGCAGCCGCAATACCAGCAGAGCGATTTGCAGAAGGGGATATGGAGGTAGAGCGACAGCCGGTCCCGTGGTTCCACTGCCGCCAGCCACGCGCGATAGGTCGCTTCCTCCAGGGCGGAGAAATGCGGCGCGGTGGGGTAGGACGTATAGCGGGGCAGGTTCTGGCCCGCGTAACGCTCAAGGATGGGGCGGCGGTCGGGGAGGGTGTCCATGGCCCATCCTCACATCGCGGGACGGTCTGATTCTTTGTTGTGGATCAAGTTGCGGTGCGAAATCACGCGCGTTCCTGGGCGGCCGAGGCCGTGCCGCCGCGGGCCGCCGGTCCCGCCTCAGCCATGCCGGGCGCGCGGCGGAAGGTCAGCGTGAAGGCGGCGCCGCGCTCGCAGCCGAATGGGCGCAGCGCTTCCGGCCCATCGCCCGCCTCGATCCGGCCCCCAACGGCCTGCATGATGGTGCGGCAAATCGAGAGCCCCAGCCCGGTGCCGAGACCTGGCGGCTTGGTGGTGACAAAGGGCTCGAACAGCCGGTCCTTCACCTCGGGCGACAGGCCGGCGCCGTTATCGACGACCGAGAGCGTCACCGCCTCCTCGGGGCCGGCTTCCACCAGCAGGTGCAGCCGGCGGCATTCCGGGGGCTGGTCCAGCAGCGAGTCCCGGGCATTCAGCACCAGGTTCAGCAGCACCTGTTCCACCAGGGTCCGCTGCCCGACGATGCGGGGCAGCCGGTCCGGCACCACCAGCACCACCTCCACCCCCGCATCGCGCAGCGCCTGGCCGGCCAGCACCATCATCCCGCGCACGGCAGCGCCGAGATCCATCGCCTCCAACGCCGTGGCATCGACCCGGGAGAACGCGCGAAGCTGGGTGACGATGGCCTTGGCGCGATCCGCCTGGGCCATGATCCGATGCAGGCGGATGACGGCATCCGGCAGTCCGGAGGCGCCCGCTTCCAGCGCCTCTGCCGCATTTTCCGCGGCGAGGGACATGATGGCGATGGGCTGGTTGAGTTCATGCGCGAGGCCGGCGGCCATCTCGCCGAGGGTGGCGAATTTCGCGGTGCGCGCTTCCTGCAACGCCAGCACCTGTTCGGCGGAAATGTCTTCCAGCACCCCCGTCACCTCGACCCGCGTGCCGATGCGTCGGGCGGCGCGCACCGTCTCCCTGACCCACATCCAGGCACCGTCGGCGCGGCGGAAGCGGAATTCGGCGCTGGCCTTGTCCTCTCGCTCCAGCCGTTCAGGCAGGTCCGGGCCGAGCGGCAGGGTCAGCGGATCCAGGTTGAGCTGCCGCCAGCCCGGCCGCTGCGCGGCTTCCGTCGACCAGCCTGTCAGGCTCTCGATCCCGGTGCCGATGCTGGTGATGCGGAGCGAGCCCCCGCGCTCGATGGCGCCGCGATAGGCGATGCGGGGCAGGTGGCGGCGTGGGGCCCAGTTGGGTGCCCAATTGGGTGTCCAGTTCGGCGATGTCGATTGTTGCGTACGGAGCGGGAAAGCCTGGCGGGCTGGGCGCGGGCGGCTGGCGGCGGGCTGCTCCGCGTCCCCTGGCGGTGCTGTCATCGGCGTGCCCATGCCGGTGGAGAGCAGGCCAAGCAGAACCCCGGCGGCCAGCAGGAGCAAGCCGAGCGGCGCGGCGGCATCCGGCAGCGCCTGGACGCAAAGTGCCGTGACGCCGGCACTGGCAGCCGCGAAGGCCACAGCCCTCGGCCATGGCAGCCCGTAGGTCATGCAGTGTCCCCCCCAGGACACCGCAGGTTAACCCTCTTATGCGAGCATTAAAAGGTTATTAATCAACTTCCGGTGGTAGCCGGCCAGCGCGGCGCTGGCGCCGCTTGTGTTGGTTTCGGCTCCGGCACGTTAACCGCGAGTGGAGCGCGACGGAACACCAGGGTGAATTCCGCCCCCATGTCGCTGCCGGCCGGCGCGTTCTCCGCACTGATCCGCCCGCCGATGCCCCGCATGATGGTGCGGGAGATCGACAGGCCGAGCCCAGTCCCGAGTCCCGGCGGCTTGGTGGTGAAGAAGGGCTCGAACAGTTTTTCCAGCACGTCCGGAGACAGGCCGGGCCCAGTATCCATCACCCGCAGCGTCACCTCATCCAGCCCGGGGCCTTCCTCCGCGTCGATCCGCAGGCGCCGGCGTTCGGGCGGGCGTTCATGCAGCGCATCCCGCGCATTCAGCACGAGGTTCAGCAGCACCTGCTCCACCAGGATGGTCTGGCCGACGACGGGGGGCAGGATATCCGGCAGGCGCATCTGCACCTGGACGCCGGCGTCACGCAGCGCCTGGCCGGCCAGGATCATCATGCCATGCACGGCAGCGCCCAGGTCGATCGGCTCCATGGCCGAGACATCGACGCGGGAGAAGGACCGCAACTGGGTGACGATGGCCTTGGCGCGGTCCGCCTGGGCCATGATGCGGCGGAGGCGGGACAAGGCCTCATCCACCCCATCCTCACCGGCTTCCAGCGCCTCCGCGGCATTCTCGGCGGCGAGCGACATGATGGCGATGGGCTGGTTGAGCTCATGCGCGAGGCCGGTGGCCATCTCGCCCAGGGTGGCGAATTTCGCCGCCGTCGCGGCCTGCAGGGCGAGTTCGCGCTCGGCCGAGATATCCTCCAACGCGCCGGCGACCTCGATGCCCTCCGCTGTCCGCCCGCTGACGCGCGCCGTCTCCCGCAGCCACATGACGGCGCCATCGGCGCGGCGGAAACGATACTCGGTGGCGGCGCTGGCTTCGCGGCGCAGCCGGTCCGGCAGGTCCGGGCCAAGCGGCAGGGTCTGCGGGTCGAGGCCCCTTTCCCGCCAGCCCACCCGCAGCGCGGCTTCCTGGGTCCAGCCGGTGAGGCGTTCGATCCCCGGGCCGATTTCCGTCAGCCGCAGCGCGCCGCCGGGCTCGATGATGCCCCGATAGCCAACCGCTGGCAGCGCCTCATCCAGCCTTTGCTCCGCCCCGCGGCCCGGGGGGGCGGTGCGGCCGAGCAGCAGGGGCAGGCCGATTGCGAGGATGCTGGCCAGGCCGGCGGCGAGCCAGGCGAGCCATGCGGCCTCCGCGGCGGCGGCAGTGCCGGAGGCGTCCTCGAAGGCGGCGGCAAGCAGCAGATCGCCGCCCGCGGGCAGGGACGCCAGCGTCAGCGCCGGCAGGCCATCCCCGGCCGGGCGGAGCGCTGCGCCCTCGGTGCGCGGCGGCAGGGGCCAGATCGGCATCGGCAGGGCCGGGCCGCCGGTGGCGAGGGGCATGCCATCGGCGCGCAGCAGCGCCAGGCGCAGCCCCGGCACGGCGGCGGCCTCGCCCAGCGCGCGGTCGAGCCGGCGCGGGTCGATTGCCACCACGGCGATACCGGCGAAGGCACCGCGGGCATCGGCCAGCGGCCGTGTGGCGAGCAGGCTGCGCGGCCCGCCCGGCAGGTCCAGCAGCGCGGGCGAGAGCAGCGTCTCCGCCCGGCCGGCACGGTGCAGGCCGAAGGATTCCCGATCCGCCAGGCTGGTCCCGAGCATCGCGGGATGGGTGGACCACAGCACCCGCCCGGCGGCATCCGCGGTCGCGGCGAATTGCAGGCCATCGCGGCGCACCGCCTCGGCAGCCTGGCGTTCGGCGAGGGGAACCGCCGCGCGATCCTGGCGTTGCAGGGCGGCGTGGCGCTGTTCGGCGGCGGCGAGGGCTTCCCCGGCGGTCTCGATCGGCGTGGCGATGACGGCCCGGCCCGCCAGGGCGGCGCGTCCGGCGGTGGCGCGTGCCAGGGCCTCCGCGCCATCGGCACGCTGGCCGGCGTACCAGATGGCCGCCCCCCAGGCGAGGCCGGCCACGACAACGCCACCGGCGACGGCGAGCCGTCCGGTCCGTGTCGCTGCGGGCTTGTTCTCGCCAGTGATGTCCTGCCGCCTCTCTCGCCGGGGATGGAGCGCCCCCTCTGCCGCTTCGGAAAGCGTCGCTGGCCCGGCGCCGGCGTGCCGGGCGAGCTGGCGCAGGCAGATTCGCGTCTCACTCTATTGCAAGCGGGCCTATCCCGCATCCGGCCGGGGTCGATGCGGCTGGGGAAAGCCGCACCGGCGTGTCAACGACGCATCACCGGACCGCGCACTATGGGGCCGCGCTTTCCAGCATCGCGAGGCGTGCCGCGATGTCCTCCTCCCGGCAGGTCATGACCGCCACCACGCCGACGCCGACGGTGCGGCCGGCGCGGTCCCGCAGGGCGACGCCATCGCCGGAATCGAGTTCGACCAGCAGCCCGTCGGGGGCGGCTTCGCCCTGCAACACGCAGGTCACGCGCTGGTTCTCCGCCAGCGTCAGGCGCCGCCAGGGGCCCGGGGTGGCTCCACGCAGGCGAAGGCGGAGCAACAGCCCACCCGGCGGGCCGCGCAGTTCCAGCACCACGCGCAGCGGCGTGCCCGGCGCGGCGCTGGTGGGCAGGCGCAGCGCGGCGACGCCATCCCGCGCCCAGCAGCCCCAGGGTTCTGCCCACCACCATGCCAGGCCATCCCGCACCCGTTCCGCCCAGGCGCCGTCCTTGCCCGGTGTGACGTGGCCAGCGGTGCCGAGGGCGAGGCGCCGGCCGAGCGGGAAGGCACCAGCCTCGATGGGCGGGAGCGGGCGGGCGAGGCTGGCGCTGACCTCCGCCGCGGCGTCCTGCCAGCTTCGTGCGGCGGCCGCACGGTCGATACGGGCTTCGAGCGCCGAACGATGGGCGGGGTCCGTCACCAGGCGATGCAGGGCCTCGGCCAGGGCGGGCTCATCCTGAGGGGGGAAGAACACGGCGCCCGGTGCACCGGATTCGAGCAGCGCCGAATGCGCCGGCACGACGCAGAGCTTGCCCGCGGCGAGGCTTTCGCTGACCGGCAGGCCCCAGCCTTCATGGAAGGAGTTGTAGACCGTGAACAGGCAGCGCGCCGTCAGCCCCGCCAAGGCGAGGTCCGACACATCCGACAGGATGCTGACCTTGCGGCGCAAGTCAGGGGAGGCGTCCAGCAGCGCCAGCGCCGCTTCCGCTCGCCAGCCCGGCTTGCCGACGCAGACCAGGCGCGGCGCGGCGGCGCCGAGCCGGCGCAGCAGCGTGAGCCAGGCGCGGAACACCATCAGGTGGTTCTTGCGGGATTCGAGGGTGGCGAGGAACAGCACGAAATCCTCACCCGGCAACGGCGCGGGCAGCGCCTCGGCGGCCTCCAGTGCGACCGCCAGGGCTGCCGGCGGGCCGAGCCCCTGGGCGGCGAGCGGCACGACGGTGACGGGCGGGATACGGCCGAGCGGGGCGGCGAACTGGCAAAAATCGCGGGCCGTGGCGTGGGAATTGGCCAGCACCGCATCGGCATGCAGCGACAGGGCGGCGAACCAGCGGGCGTAGAGCCGCACCGTCAGCTCCAGGCAATGCTCCGGCATCGCCAGCGGCACGCAGTCATGCACGAAGGAGACGTAGCGCAGCGGCACCCGCGCCCGCAGCAGGCGGAGGCCGCGGAAGTAGTCCTCCACCCCCCAGGCATTGCCGAGCGTGGTCAGCGTGGCGCCCGGGCGAATCGGCGCATCCGGCCGGTGTTCGGCGGCGCAGAGCTGGGCCGTGGCGGCGCGCCAGGCGGGATCGGCGGCGGAAGACCCGATGCGGGCCAGCGCCAGGACGCGGCGGAAGACGGCGTCCTCCACATGCCACCAGCGCCAGGTGCCGGGGTCATAGGCCACCAGCAGGGGTGCCTCTCCCGGCTTGGCGAGGATGGCGCCGAGCAGCCCCATCTGCACGCGCTGGATGCCGGTCGGCGTGCGGGCCTCCCGCAGGTATTCCAGCAGGTCCGTGATATCGAAGGCGAATTGGGTTGGCGGTCCTGTCGGGGAGGGAGCCGGCGCGGTGCAGGGCGCGTCCTCCGGCGGTTCCAGGCGGTGGCGCAGCACCGCGGCGGCGCGGCGGACAACGGGATCGAGCGGCACGAGGGCGACAGCCTGGGCGATGGCGGCCGCTGCTGCCTTCCCACGGCCGAGCAGGCGCAGCGCGTGGCTCATCATCAAGGGCGGGTCGAAGCTGTCCGGCGCCAGGGCCGCGGCGCGGCGGTAGTGGCCAAGCGCCCCTTCGGCGTCCCCCTGTTCCTTCACGGCATGGCCGAGCTGGACGTGGATTTCAGCGTGATGCGGGCGTTCCGCCAGATAGGCGCGGTAGGCCTGCTCCGCCTCCGCCCAGCGGCGCCGATCGCGCAACGAATCCGCTTGCGCGAGCAGGGCTTCCGGGGTTTCGGGCAGCGTGTCCATGCCGCGAGCCTAACCCGGCGAGCCTCGCCGGGCCATGCGCGCCGTTACGCCGAGAGGCGCTTTCCCGCGGCGTCGAAGACATGCCAGGCGGCGGGGGGCAGGTGCACGGGCAGCGTCTCCCCGATCTCGCTGGCGGCGACGGGCAGGCGGGCGACCAGGGGCTCGCCGCCGGGCAGGCGGCCATGGATGACGGTCTCGGAGCCCAGGGGTTCCACCAGTTCCACCGCCATCGGCACGCCGAGGCGGCTGACCTCGATATGCTCGGGCCGGATGCCGATGGTGAGCGGGGTGCCATCCGCCCCCGCGCGGCTGCCATCGGCGAAGGCCATGCGCGGGCCTGCCTTCAGCGCCGCGCCGGTGCCCCCCATGGCGAGGGAGGCGGTGAGGAAATTCATCGCGGGCGAGCCGATGAAGCCCGCGACGTAGGTATCCGCCGGCCGGCTCCAGACCTCCATGGGGGAGGCGACCTGGGCGGCCCGGCCCTGGTGCATGACGACAAGGCGATCGCCCAGCGTCATCGCCTCCACCTGGTCATGCGTCACGAACAGGGAGGTGACGCCGAGGCGCTTCTGCAGGCGCCTGATCTCGGCCCGCATCTGCACGCGCAGCTTGGCATCGAGGTTCGACAACGGTTCATCGAACAGGAACAGCTTCGGCTCTCGCACCACGGCGCGGCCCATGGCGACGCGCTGGCGCTGGCCGCCGGAAAGCTGGCGCGGCTTGCGTTGCAGCAGCGGCGCGATTTCCAGCATCTCCGCGGCCTCATCCACCCGGCGGCGGATTTCGGCCGCCGCCATGCCGCGGATCTTCAGGCCATAGGCCATGTTCTCGAAGACCGACATGTGCGGGTAGAGCGCGTAGTTCTGGAACACCATCGCGATGTCCCGGTCCGCCGGCTCCAGCGCCGTCACGTCCCGTCCATCGATGCGGACGATGCCGGAGGAGGCGGTTTCC
>CANJXD010000007.1 GCA_947478535.1 Acetobacteraceae bacterium | reverse complement strand
TCGCCGAGGAAACCCCGATCACCGCCCCGGCCGGGGAGGCCCCAGCCGGCGCCTCCTTCGCCGTGGATGCGCGGTTCGAGCGGGCGCTGCTTGGTCCCGGGCGGGAGCTTGGTGCGCTGGAGGCGCGGGTCAATGTCGATGGCTTCGGGGTGATGCGGGAAGGCCGCATCGCCGGCCGCGCCGGCCCGCGCGGCCCGTTCGAGGTCGCCATCTCCCCCGCAGGCGTGGGCCGCAGCGTGCGCATCACGGCGGAGGATGCGGGCGCCCTGCTCGGCAGCTTCGACGTGCTGCGCCACCTCGAGGGCGGGCGTCTGACGGTAACCGGCAACTACGCCCATAATCGCCCCGGCGCGCCCCTGATCGGCACCGCGGAGATGAGCGATTTCGCCGTCCGCCAGGCGCCCGGCTTCGCCAAGCTGTTGCAGGCGCTGACCTTCTACGGGCTGGTGGAGGCGCTGTCCGGCCCCGGGCTCGGCTTTTCCCGCCTCGTCGCCCCCTTCGCGCTGACGCCGGAGGTGCTGACCTTGACGGAGGCGCGGGCCTATTCCGCCTCGCTCGGCATCACCGCCAAGGGCACGATCAACCGCCGCCAGCAGCGGCTCGCGATGGAAGGCACCATCGTGCCCGCCTACATCTTCAACTCGCTGCTGGGCAATCTGCCGCTGCTCGGCCGGCTGTTCTCGCCGGAGACCGGGGGCGGGCTGTTCGCCGCCACCTTTCGCCTGAGCGGGGCGGTCGATGACCCGCAGGTCAACGTCAATCCGTTGGCGGCGCTGACGCCCGGATTTCTGCGGGGCCTGTTCGGGATCGGGCAGTCCCAGCCGGCGCCGTGATGCCAGCCCGCGCTGAGATGGTGGTGCGGTGCCAGCCCGGCGCCAACACCCACAACCCATCGGCCCGCAGCAGGCGGTCCCGCGCCGGGTCCATACCCGCGCGCGCCGCCGCCAGTGCCGCATCATCGCCGAGGATATAGAGGCTGCCCGGCTCCGGCCGGCCCGCCGCAAGCCGTTCCAGCGTCGCCGCGTTCAGCGCGGCGACCCGGAAGGGGTCCAGCCGCGCGAGATAGACGGCATCGGTGGGCAGCCCTTGCGTCGCCGCGAGGACGGCCACTTCCTCCCAATGCCGGGCCTGCATGTCGGTCGGCGTCAGGCGTAGCCGGTCATACCGGGCGGTCGCCTGCCGCCAGAAGGGATCGGCGAGGCGCAACTCGACCTGCGCCGGCGTATGGCGGAAGAAGTGCTTCAGCCGCGCGAAGCCCGGCCCCATATCCACCACCTGCACCAGCGCCAGCACCGCCAGCGCCAGCCCCGCCCGCCGCCCGCCCACCGCATGCACCAGCGCGGCGATGGCGCCGATCAGCCCGGCATAGAGCACCGGCCAGAGGAACCGTACCGAGGCCCGCAACGCATCCGCGAGGCCGATCACCGCCTCCGGCAACGGCAGCACCGCCACCACCTGCCCACCGATGGTGATGCGGTGGGTGATGGCGAAGCCGAGCATCAGCGCCAGCATCGCCAGCAGCGGCCAGCGTCGCCCGAGGCCCGGCGCCCCGAGGCCCCACAACGGCCGCCAGAGGAAGGCCCCCGCCCCGGCGCCGAGCAGCAGCAGCGCGCCGAGGCCTGGATAGGCATCCTGTCCTTCGAGGTGCTCCGCATGGGGCAGGCTGGGCAGGAAGCGCCCCCAATCCCCGGGGTTGAAGAGGGCCAGCAGGTCCAACTGCATCGCCCCGTAGCCGCCCCAGGTGCCGCCGAAGCCGGCGCGCAGCGCGAAGAACCCCTCCGCCCACAGGCAGGCCACCCCCAGCGCCGGCACGGCGAGGGCTTCCACCGCCAGCACTCCGGAGGCCCGCCTTGGCCGGATGGCCCGGGCCAGCCAATCCGCCACCCAGAGCCCTGCCACCATCGGCAGCAGATAGGCGTGCACCAGCGCTGCCCCGCCGAGCATCGCCGCCCAGGCGAGTCCGCGCCGCGCGCCGCCCTCCGTCAGGCAAAGATACAGCGCGCCCAACAGAAGAAACTGCCCGCCCAGGGCAAAATGCCCGCCGAGCCTGGCCAGCAGGATCGGCTGCACGATGAAGAAGGCGATGCCCGCCAGCCGCGCCAGCGCATCCCCCGTGAACAGCCCCACCAGCCGCCAGGCCAGCAGCGCCTGCAAGCCGAGGCAGGCGAAGATCCACAGACCCCAGTACTGCGCCACATCCGCCAGCGGCCGCAGCGCCTTGAACGCGAAGGCCAGCAGAGGGATGGCGTCGGCATAGAAAAGGGAGGAGCCGATCTCCATCCCCCAATCCGGGTTCAGCCCCGGCGGCCAGGACCAGGGCGCGTCGCGGAAATAGGTCCAACCCAGCCAATACTGCACCGGGTCCGGCCCGATCCGTCCTTCCAGCATCCAGCCCGTCCGCCAGGGCGGGATGATGGCGATGCCGAAGCAGGCCGCCGCCAGACCCAACCCGAGCAGAACGGCCAGCAGGCCCCCGGCCCAGCGCGGCAGGGACACCGAAGGATAGGCCGGACCCCACCAGAGGCGGGCGGCGGACAACATGCGGCATCATTCCTGTCGCCGCCCCGCAAGCGCGCGGCGGTCTGCATGCCCGCGCGGCGGTCTGCCGGCGGGGGATCGCGGTCTGGTTGTGAGAACGTGCCGTGCGGCTTCGGTTCGCATCCGAAGCCTCGGTCTGGCGAGACCGTGATCCCCAACTCGGGCGGATCGAGGGCGCCGCCGCGCCCGATATGGGGCTCGGCGGCGGGTATTATGGCGCCGGGCGGATCAGCGCATGGCGCTTCTTGCCCAAGGAGAGCTTGGCAGCGCCGTCCCGAAGGTCCGCCTGCGTCACCTGAACCGCCAGGTCCGCCACCGGCGCGTCGTTGAGCCTCACGCCACCCTGCGCGATCAGCCGCCGCGCTTCGCCCTTGCTGGCCACGAAGCCTGTGGCAACCAGGACGTCGATCACCGGAGTTGGCAAGACGGAGACAAAGCTCGGTAGCGAGGCCGCGGCCTCACCTTCCTCGAAGGCGCGGCGCGCCGTCTCGGCAGCGGCTTCGGCGGCGGCGCGGCCGTGCAGCAGCGCGCAGGCCTCGGTCGCCAGCACCTTCTTAGCGTCGTTGATCTCCGCCCCGGCCAGCGCGCCAAGCCGCCGCACGTCCTCCATCGGCAGTTCCGTGAACAGCCCGAGGAAGCGGCCGACATCCGCATCCTCCGTATTCCGCCAGAACTGCCAGTAGTCGTAGGGGGATACGCGATCGGCATTCAGCCAGACGGCGCCGGAGGCAGACTTGCCCATCTTGGCGCCGGAGGCGGTGGTGATCAGCGGCGTGGTGATGCCGAAGGCGTCCTTGCCATCCACCCGGCGGACCAGGTCGGTCCCCATGATGATGTTGCCCCATTGGTCGGACCCGCCCATCTGGAGCACGACTCCGGCACGCCGGTTCAGTTCGAGAAAATCATAGGCCTGCAGCAGCATGTAGTTGAATTCGAGGAAGCTGAGGTTCTGCTCCCGGTCCAGCCGCAACCGCACGCTGTCCATGGTCAGCATGCGGTTGACGCTGAAATGCCGCCCGATATCGCGCAGGAAGGGGATGTAGAGCAGCCGGTCCAGCCATTCCGCATTGTCGAGCATGATGGCGCCGTTCGGCGCGTCGCTGAACTCAAGAAAACTGTCGAATACGCGGCGGATGCCGGCCTTGTTGGACTCGATCCGCGCATCGTCCAGCAGCGGCCGCGCTTCATCCCGGAAGGACGGGTCGCCCACCTTCGTCGTGCCGCCACCCATCAACACCACCGGGCGATGCCCCGTCTTCTGCATCCAGCGCAGCAGCATGATCTGCACCAGACTGCCGACATGCAGGCTGTCCGCCGTCGCGTCGAAGCCGATATAGCCCGCGACCGGCCCGGCGAGCAGGCGGGCGCGCAGCGCCTCGGCCTCCGTCACCTGGTGGACGAAGCCGCGTTCCTGCACGGCGTGGAGGAAATCTCGTGTCGTGGTCATGGGGGCGCCTCTGGGGCTTCCGATGGGGCTTCCGAAAGGACGGGGGACGTAGCACGTTGGCGGAATGCTGCGAACCATAGGGCTGATGAGCGGAACCTCCCTCGACGGGGTGGATGCCGCATGGGTGGAAACGGATGGCGAGGTGATCGGCCGCCTCGGCCCGGTCATCACGCTGCCCTATGAGCCCGCCTTGCGCCGCGACCTGCGGCAATTGCTGGACCGCGCGCCAAGCCTGCCGGCCGACGACCCCTTCCTGGCGGATTGCGTGGCGCGGCTGACGGAGCGCCATGTGGAGGCGGTGCGCGCGATTGGCTGGCCGGCCGATGTCATCGGCTTCCACGGCCAGACGATTCTCCATCGCCCCTACCGCCCCGGATCCAACATCGCGGGCTTTACCTGGCAGGTCGGCGATGCCCAGCGCCTGGCGCGGGAGACGGGGATGACCGTCGCCTATGATTTCCGCTCCGCCGATGTCGCGGCCGGCGGGCAGGGGGCGCCGCTGGTGCCGGTGGTGCACGCGGCGATGGCGCGGGACCTGCCGAAGCCGCTCGCGGTGCTGAACCTCGGTGGCGTGGCCAATGTCACCTGGATCGGCGCCGATGGCGCGCTGATGGCTTTCGATACCGGCCCGGCCAATGGCCCGTTGGATGACTGGGCGCGGCGATCGACCGGCGCGGCCTATGACCGCGACGGCAAGCTGGCTCTGGCCGGCCAGGCCGATGGCGGGGTGCTCGCCCGGTTGCTCGACCACCCCTATCTGCTGGCCGCGCCGCCGAAATCCCTGGACCGGCTGGATTTCGACCGGGCGCTGCGGGACGCCGGCGCTGGCCAGCTTTCCGCCCCCGATGGCGCGGCGACTTTGGTGGCTTTCTGCGCGGTCTGCGTCGCCGCCGCGGCCCGCCACTTTCCGGCGCCGCCGGTGCAATGGCTGGTGGCCGGTGGCGGCCGGCGGAACCCCGCCATGATGCGGGCCCTCGGCGCCGCATTGAGCGAACCCGTGCGGGCGGTGGAGGTCGCGGGCTGGAATGGCGATGCGCTGGAAGCCCAGGCCTTCGGCGTGCTGGCCGCGCGCGTGTGGCATGGGCTGCCGCTGACCTTTCCCGGCACCACCGGCGCGCCGCAGCCTTTGCCGGGCGGGCGGCTGATCGGGTCCCTGCTGTAGGGGGGGCCTGGGCTATCAGCCAGAAACAGCAACGGCCGGGAAGGTTTGCCTTCCCGGCCGATCTGCCGCGCCTTCGGTGGAACCGCGTCCCGCCGTAACGCTGGCCGTTCAGTCCGCCGCGAGTGCCATGCGGCCGCGGTTCAGCATGCCCATCACGTGGTCTTCCGCCGCATCCGCCACCTGTTCCGCCTGGGGCGGGGTGAAGATGTGGCCGGCGCTCGGCATCACGCGGTAGTCGATGCGGATGCCCTTCTGGGTATTCAGCTTGTCCACAAGCTTTCGCACGCTTGTTTCCGGCACCAGTTCGTCATCCGCGCCATGCAGGATCAGGCCGTTGCAGGGGCAGGGCGCGAGGAAGCCGAAATCATAGTGGCTGGCGGGGGCCGAGATGCTGACGAAGCCACCCATTTCCGGCCGGCGCATCAGCAACTGCATCCCGACATAGGACCCGAAGGAATACCCCGCCACCCAAAGGGAGGAGGCATTCGGGTTCACCGCCTGGAGGAAGTCGAGCGCCGCCGCGGCGTCCGAAATCTCCCCGATCCCGCCATCATAGCGGCCCTGGCTGCGGCCGACGCCGCGGAAGTTGAAGCGGAGAGTGGAAAAGCCCATCGCCTGGAAACGCTGGTACAGCGCGTGGACGATGCGGTTGTTCATGGTCCCGCCATGCAGCGGGTGCGGGTGCAGGACCAGCGCCACCGGGGCGTTGGACTGCTTCGCATGGTGGTAGCGACCCTCGAGCCGCCCGTCAGGGCCGGCAAACATGACTTCAGGCATCGTTCCGTCGATCCAGTCCATGTTGGGTCCACGGTTGGCCGGGCCTGAGCCCCGCCCGACAACCGTGTACCATGGCCCGAGCCGGGCTGGCGCAGCGCGCCCGCCTCGTGGCCGTTTGGGGAACCACCAACGCCGCCGCCGCGGCGCACTTCAGGCACTTGGGTACCAGAATTCCTGATAACACCCGCCCAGGCGCCGTTAGTTGACGGCACTGGTCGGGAATAATAGCTTCGCGGTGGCGACAGCTTGTCGCGGTCATCCGGCTCCGGTTCTTGGCTCTGGCAAGCGCGGCACTCGCGCCCAAAGAGTCCCCGGGGCGGGCTCCCAATCCCCAGGGTGGCGCGAATATAGTTGAGACGGGTGCAGGTTTCATATCGGATTCACGGCATGGCCCGTATGTTCCTGCGTCTGAGCGGGCGAGACCCGGCTCATGATCCAGACAAGCCTGGGTTTACCCCCCGGCATGGCAGTGGAACGGCGCCTCACTGCACGCCTTGCGGGAGTGACCGATGAGACTTTCCACCCGAGGGCGCTACGCGGTCATGGCCATGGTCGAGCTCGCCGCCCGGGAAGGTGGCGAGTCGCCGGAAGGCCGCAGCGCCGGGCGCCGTCAGGTCAGCCTGGCGGAGATCGCCCAGGCCCAGCATCTTTCCCTGGCCTATCTCGAACAGTTGTTCGGCCCGCTGCGCCGCGCCGGCCTCATCGCCTCCGCCCGCGGTCCCGGCGGCGGCTATCGCCTGGCCCTGTCGGCGGCCGCCATCTCGATCTCCGCGATCGTCGATGCCGTGGATGAGCCGATCCACGCCACCCGCTGCGATGAGGGCGGCCCCGGGTGCCTCGCCGGGCAGCGTTGCCTGACCCATGACCTCTGGTCCGAACTTGGCGACCAGATCCGCTTCTTCCTGCAATCCGTGTCCCTCGCCGATGTGATCGCGGAGAAGGTGCGCGGCCGGGCCGTCAGGCCGCTGCTGGCGGATGGCCCAACCGGCGGCCCAACCGATGGACCTTCGCTGGCGGCCGAGGCCACCCCATAGCGCCCATGCCGTCCCTCTATCTGGATGCCAACGCGACGGAGCCAGTGCGGCCCGAGGCGCGCGCCGCGGCGATTGCTGCCATGGACCTGCCGGGCAATCCCTCCTCCATCCACACCGCCGGCCGCGCCGCCCGCCGGGTGCTGGAGACGGCGCGCGAACAGATCGCCGCCCGCTTCGGCGCCAACCCCGGGGAGGTGGTGTTCACCGCCGGTGGGACGGAGGCGAATGCGCTCGCCATTCTCGCGCTTGGCCGCGGGCGCCGGGTGCTGGTCGGCGCGACCGAACACCCCGCAGTGCTGGCGGCCGCAACCGGTGCTGCGCTTCTGCCGGTGCTGGGGGATGGTACGCTGGACCTCACCGCGCTGGAATCGGCCCTGGCATCCGGCCCGCCGGCCCTGGTCTGCCTGATGGCCGCCAACAACGAAACCGGCGTGCTGCATCCGCTGGCGGAGGCCGCTGCTCTCTGCCGGGCGCATGGCGCGGCGCTGCATGTGGATGGCGTGCAGGCGGCTGGGCGCATGCCCCTCTCCCTCGCGGCGCTGGGTGCGGACAGCCTGGCGCTGTCCGGCCACAAATTCGGCGGCCCCAAGGGCGCGGGGGCGCTGCTGCTGCGCCCGGGCCTCGATATTCCCCCATTGATCGGCGGCGGCGGTCAGGAACGCGGCCGGCGTGGGGGGACGGAGGCGCTGCCGGCCATTGCCGGCATGGGCGCCGCCGCCCTCGCGGCCGATCCATGTGCTACGGCGAGGCTGGCCGCCCTGCGGGACGCCATCGAGGCGGCGGCCGAGGCGGCTGGCGCCACCATCCTCGGCGCCACTGCCCCGCGCCTGCCCAATACCAGCAGCCTCCTCCTGCCGGGCGTGGCCGCGGAAACCCAGGTCATCGCGCTCGACCTCGCGGGGATGGCAGTCTCCGCCGGTTCCGCCTGTTCCTCGGGCAAGGTCAAGCGCAGCCATGTCCTCGCCGCGATGGGGCTGGGGGAGGGGGCGGGGTCCGCCATCCGTGTCTCCCTGCCCTGGAACGCGCCCGATGACGCGGCGGAGCGTTTCATCGCTGCCTGGTCCGCCATGCGCAGCCGCCTCTCGCGCCCGGCCGCCGGACACGCCACATAGGAGGGGTCATGACCCGTCCAGACACCCCCCGTCCCATCCCGAGGCCCAATCGGCCCATCTACCTCGACAACCACGCCACCACGCCGGTCGATCCGCGCGTGCTGGCGGCGATGCGCCCGTGGTGGGAGGAGAATTTCGCCAATCCCGGCTCGGTCGAACACGCCCTCGGCCTGGCCGCGGAAGCGGCGGTGGAGGAAGCGCGCGGCCATATCGCGGCGCTGATCGGCGCGGAGGCGTCAGAGATCGTGCTGACCTCCGGCGCCACCGAGGCCAACAACCTCGCCATCAAGGGCGCCGCCCGCTTCGCAAAAGCGCAGGGAACTGAGCGCCTGCGCGTCGTCACCCTGGCGACCGAGCATAAATGCGTCCTCGAATCCGTGAAGGACCTGGCGCTGGAGGGGTTCGAGCCCGTGGTGCTGCCCGTCGGCCCCGATGGGTTGCTCGACCTCGCGCTGCTGGACGCCACGCTGGGCGAGGCGCCAACGCTGCTCGTCTCCGTCATGGCGGTGAACAACGAGATCGGCGTGGTGCAGGACCTCGCCGCGATCGGGGAGGTGGCGAAGCGCCACGGCGCCCTGTTCCACACCGACGCCGCCCAGGCCGCCGGGCGGGTGCCGCTCGATGTCCAGGCGATCCGCGCCGATCTGCTCTCGCTGTCCGGCCACAAGGTCTATGGCCCCAAGGGCATCGGCGCGCTCTATGTCCGCCGCCGCCCCCGGGTGCGGCTCGCGCCGCTGTTTTCCGGTGGTGGGCAGGAAAGGGGGCTGCGCTCCGGCACCCTGCCGGCGCCGCTGATCGTGGGCTTCGGGGAGGCCTGCCGCATCGCCGCGCTCGAAGGCCTGCTCGATTCCGGCCGCATCGCCGGCCAGCGGGACCGCTTCCGGACGGCGCTGGAAGCCGCGATCCCCGGGCTTGAGGTGAATGGCAGCCGGGACGCACGGGTGGCCGGCAATCTCTCCCTCGCCTTTCCCGGTGGCGTCACGGCGCAGGCCATCATGGCGGCGGCGCCGGCGGTCTGCGTCTCCACGGGCTCGGCCTGTTCCTCGGCGGAGGTCGAGCCCTCCTATGTGCTGAAGGCGCTGGGGCTGGACATGGCGCGGGCACGCGCCACCTTGCGTATCGGCATCGGGCGCTTTACCTCGCCTGCCGACGTGGACTTGGCGGCCGCGGCGCTTGCCGGCGCCTGGCGCCAGGCCATGCAATCCTCGGACAAGCCGGAAGCCCAGGGGCAACCCCGCCGGGCGGGCGCGGCGGAGTAAGGGCCTGACATGCCGAAGATGACCTTCATCGAGCGCGACGGGACGCACAAGGAAGTCGACGCGCCGCTCGGCCTTTCGGTGCTGGAGATCGCGCACAAGCACGGCGTGGATATCGAGGGCGCCTGCGAAGGCAGCCTCGCCTGCTCCACCTGCCATGTCGTCGTCGATGCCTCCTGGTACGGCAAGTTGCCGGGCGCCACGGAAGATGAGGAAGACATGCTCGACCTCGCCTTCGACCTGCAGGAGACGAGCCGCCTCGGCTGCCAGCTCATCATGACCGCGGCGCTCGACGGGCTGGTGGTGAAGCTGCCCGCCGGCACGCGCAACGCCGGCGGCTGAAGGCGAGGCACGGCCGATGACCGCCCCGCGCTGGGAGACCGATTTCGGCGCGCCGGGCGGCCTCTATCGCCGGCTGCGCGACAACTGCGCCGCGGATTGGGCCGCCTATACCTGGCATCCCTTCGTGCGCGGCCTGTCCGACGGCACGCTGCCGATCGCCGCCTTCCGCACCTATCTGATCCAGGACTACCTGTTCCTGATCCACTTCGCGCGCGCCAAGGCGCTGGCGGTCTTCAAGGCCGAAAGCATCGAGGCGATGCGCGACAAGACGGAATCGATCCGCGCCATCCTGGCCGAGACGTCGCTCCACCTGCGCTACTGCGCGGAGTGGGGCATCCCCGAGGCCGATGTGCGCGCCACGCCCGAAAGCGCCGAGACCGTCAGCTACACCCGCTACGTCATCGACCGCGGCCTCGCCGGGGATATTCTCGACCTGGAGGTCGCGCTTGTCCCCTGTACCGTCGGCTATGCCGAGGTGGCGCTCCGTATCCTGGCCGACCCGGCCCGGCGTGTGACCGACAATCCCTACCAGAGCTGGATCGACAGCTACGCAGCCGATGCCTACCAGGCGATGGCCCGCGCGGCCGCCGCGCGGATCGACGCGCTCGGCGAAAGCCATGGCGGGCAGGCCCGCTTCCGCACGCTCGCCGCCACCTTCGGGGAGGCCGCGCGGCTCGAGGCGCGGTTCTGGCAGCAGGGGCTGGACGCCGCAGTGAAGGCCGCCGGCTGATGCGTATCCTGGTTGCCATGTCCGGAGGCGTGGACAGCAGCGTCGTCGCTGCGCTGCTGCGCGAACAGGGGCACGACGTCGTCGGTGCCACGCTGCAGCTGTATGACCACGGCGCCGCCATCCAGAAGAAGGGCGCCTGCTGCGCCGGACAGGACATCCACGATGCCCGCCGCGTCGCCGATGCGCTCGATATCCCGCACTACGTGCTGGACCGGGAGGAGCGCTTCCGCCGCGCCGTGATCGACGATTTCGCCGCCACCTACGCGCGCGGCGAAACGCCCATCCCCTGCATCCGCTGCAACCAGACCGTGAAGTTCCAGGACCTCGTCGCCCTCGCCCGGGACCTCGGCTGCGAGGCGCTGGCCACCGGCCACTATGCCCGCCGCGTCGAGGGCCCCGGCGGTGCCGAGTTGCACCGCGCCGCCGACCCGCTGCGGGACCAGTCCTACTTCCTGTTCGCGACGACGCGCGACCAGTTGGATTTCGCCCGCTTCCCGCTCGGCGATATGCCGGACAAGGCCGCCGTCCGCGCGGCGGCCGAACGCCTCGGTCTCGCCGTCGCCGCCAAGCCGGACAGCCAGGACATCTGCTTCGTCCCCGAGGGCCGCTACGACCGCCTGGTGGCGAAGTTGCAGCCCGAGACAGCGGAGGCTGGCGAGATTGTCGATCTCACCGGCCAGGTGCTTGGCCGGCATGAGGGGATTGGCCGCTACACCGTCGGTCAGTCGCGTGGCCTTGGCCTGGGAGGGGGGGAGGAGAGGCTGTTCGTCTCCGCCATCGACGCGCCCCGCCGGCGCATCGTCGTCGCCCCCCGCGCCGCACTGCCACGCCGGGATGTGGTGGCGGCGGAGGTGAATTGGCTCTGCCCCCCGCCGGAGGCGCCGATCCGCGTTCAGGCCAAGCTGCGCGGCCGCGAATCCCCGCGCCCCGGCACCGCGAGCTGGGATGCGGCGGCGGGCGTGATCCGCCTGCAACTGGATGAGGCCAACATCGTGGCCCCCGGTCAGGCCTGCGTGCTGTATGATGGCGAAAGGCTGCTCGGCGGCGGCTTCCTCCGCACCGCTGAGATTGACAGGGCCGGGGCGGCGGCGTAATCGCGCGGCCTCCCGACACGGCATCGCCGTGACGCGATCGCTTGGGGCGGCGTAGCTCAGCTGGTTAGAGCACGGCACTCATAATGCCGGGGTCAGCGGTTCAAGTCCGCTCGCCGCTACCAATGCTTTTTCCTGATACATCAATGTTTTGAGTGCGGCTTCGGCATTGTTGTCTGGTCCGGGGCTTTGCGGCTGACCGGACATGGGCCAGACCCGACCTCCGTGGT
The DNA here is from genome assembly GCA_947478535.1 of Acetobacteraceae bacterium. Next base: position 18,589 of record CANJXD010000007.1, on the reverse strand, counting down.
GGGCTTCGCGCGCGGCTTCTACGAAAGTCGGGACGCCGAGGTGCAACTCGCCGCGACCGAGACCATCGAGGCCACCGACCTCAGCCCCCTCGTGCCGCGGATCACCGCGCCGGTCTTGCTGCTCGCGGGGCAGGAGGACAACATGACGCCCTGCCACCCTGCGGAAAGCGGCGTCGGCATGACCCAGATCCACACCATGCTGCCGGGCTGCGGCGACTACCTCGTCATCGAGCAGCCGCAAGCCGCCTGCGACGCCATCGGCCGCTTCGTCCTGGGCGCCGCCAGCGGCAACGACAATGGCAAGCGCACGCCAGCGCGCGGCCCCTGAAGGCACCACTGTCTTCCCGTCCGCGCGGATCGCGGCCTACAGTCCCCGCCTCCGCCGCGGCGTCCTGCCGCGTAGCCTGGGCGATCAATGAGGGACGCGACCATGCCGCATATCATCGTGAAGCTCTACGCGGGACGCAGTGAGGAGTTGAAGGCCCAGATCGCGGCCGCTGTCGCGAATGCCCTCAAGGAGACCGCCGGCTCCACCGATGCCTCCCTCTCCGTCGCCATCGAGGATGTGGCGCGGGAAGACTGGGCGGAGAAGGTCTATGCGCCGGATATCCAGGCGAACTGGGACAAGCTCTACAAGAAGCCCGGCTACACCCCCTGAGGTGCTGCATCTCGGCATCTACATCCAGGTCCCCGGCAGCCACGCCGCCGGCTGGCGGCACCCCGAAGCCGCCACCCGCGCGCAGGATTTCGACCTGATCCGCCGCATCGCCCTGACGGCGGAGCGCGGCAAGTTCGATTTCGTGTTCTTCGCGGACAGCTACGGCGCGCGGCCGGAGGGCCATCCCTCCATGGTCGCGCGGTTCGAGCCGCTGACGCTGCTCGGCGCGCTGGCCGCCACCACCAGCCACATCGGCATCGGCGCCACCGCCTCCACCACCTATTGCCAGCCCTTCCACCTCGCCCGCGCCTTCGCCTCCATCGACCATCTCAGCGGCGGCCGCGCAGCGTGGAATGTCGTCACCGGCTCGGTCCCCGGGGATGCCGTGAATTTCGGTACCAAGGCCCATCCCGCGCATGACGACCGCTACGCCATCGCGGAGGAATTCGTCGATGTCGTGAACGGGTTGTGGGATGGCTGGGACGATGATGCGCTGGTGCTCGACAAGGCCAGCGGCCGCTTCGTCGATCCTGGCGGGCTGCATCCGCTGAACCATCAGGGCGCGCATTTCAGCGTGAAGGGTCCGCTCAACATCAGCCGGTCCCCGCAGGGCCGGCCGGTGATCATCCAGGCGGGGTCATCCGGTGTCGGCCAGGCGTTGGCCGCGCGCACGGCGGATATCGTCTTCACCTCCCAGCTCATGCTCGACAGCGCGCGGGACTTCCACGCGGGTTTCAAGGCCCGCGTCGCCGGTTTTGGGCGGAAGCCCGGCAGCGTCGCGCTGATGCCCGGCCTTGTCCCCTTCATCGGCCGCACGCGACAGGAAGCGCAGGACAGCCTCGCCCGGCTGACCGACGAGATCCCGCCCGCGACGGCCTACGGCGCGCTGCAGCATCGCCTCGGCCATGACGTCTCCGGCTATCCGCTGGATGGGCCGGTTCCGGTGCTGCCGCCCTCGGACACGTTGCAGCACCACGCCGTCATGCTCGCGGAGTATGCGCGCCGGCAGGGCATGACGCTGCGCGACCTGTATCGCATGGTCGCCAGCGGCATGGGCCAACTGATGGTGTGCGGCACGCCCAGCGACATCGCCGACACGATCGAGGAGTGGTATCGCGCCGGCGCCGCCGATGGCTTCATGCTGATGCCGCCCTGGTATCCCGGTCCCTTCGACCTGTTCGTCGAACAGGTGGTGCCGGACCTGCAGCGGCGTGGCATCTTCCGCCGCGACTACACCGGCACGACGCTGCGCGACCACCTCGGCATCCCGCGCCCCGCGCCGCGACGGGGATAGCGCTACAACGGCGGCAGCCCCAAATTCTCCCGCAGCGTCCGCCCTTCATACTCCGTGCGGAAGATGCCGCGCCGCTGCAGTTCCGGCACGACGAGCCGCACGAAATTCGCCAGCGGCGTCGGGAAATAGGGTTGCAGCAGCATGAAGCCATCGGCGGCTTCCGCGCGCAGCCATTCCTCCATCAGCTCCGCCATCGCGCGCGGCGTGCCGACGAAGATCAGATGCCCATTTGACGTCGCGTAGCGCCGTGCGAGCTGGCGGATCGAAAGCCCCTCCCGCGCCGCGAGTTCCACCAGCATCTTCTGCCGGCTCTGCCCGGAATTCGTCGGCGGCAGCGGGGGCAGGGGGCCATCCAGCGGATACTGCCGCAGGTCCACACCGCCGGTCAGGCGCGACAGCGTCGGCAGGATGATGCGGTCCACCATCATCGACATCAGCTGTTCCTGCAGCGCGCGGGCCTCGCTTTCCGTCTCCGCCACGATGAAGTTCAGCCCCGGCAGCACCTTCAGCGCCTCCGGATGCCGGCCATGCGCCACCACGCGCCCGCGCATCTCCTGCCGGAAGTCCCGCGCCTCCGCCGGGTCGGTCTGCGCCGTGAAGGTCAGGTCCGCGATGCGCGCCGCCAGGTCCCGCCCGGTGGGCGATGACCCGGCCTGCGCCACGATCGGCCGCCCCTGCGGGGAGCGGGCGACGTTGAGCGGCCCGCGCACCTTGAAGTGCTTCCCCTCATGCCGCAGCACGCGCATCCCCGCGGGCTCGAAGTAGCGCCCGCTCGCCTTGTCGCGGATGATCGCATCCGCGTCCCAACTGTCCCACAGCCCGGCGACGACCTCGTAGAATTCCGCGGCGCGCTCATACCGGTCGCCATGCGCGGCATGCTCGTCCTGCCCGAAGTTGAACGCCTCCTGCTCGAACTGGGAGGTGACGAGGTTCCACCCCGCGCGGCCCTTGCTGATCGCGTCCACCGAGGCGAAGCGCCGCGCGATGTGCCACGGCTCGTTGTAGGTCGTGGTGGCCGTGGCGACGAGGCCGAGATGCTTTGTCACCACCGCCAGCGCCGCCAGCAGCGTCAGCGGTTCGATCCGCGTCACGCGCGCGGCGCCGGTCTGCACTTCCGGGTCGCTGTCATCCAGCGCGGCGGCGGCGGCGGCGGCGGTGTCCTGGAAGAACAGCATGTCGAGCTTGCCGGTCTCGGCCAGCCGCGCCATCTCGGCGTAGTCCTCGAACTCCATGTCGGCGGCGCGCGCTTCCGGCATCCGCCAGCCCGCATAGGCCGAGCCCGGCGGTGTGAAAAAGGCGGCCAGCCGCAGCCGATCCGGCGCGCTGCTCACGCGGCGTAGCGATTGCGCGGCACGCGCAGGCCGAGATTCTCCCGCAGCGTCATGCCCTCATATTCCGTGCGGAAGATACCGCGCCGCTGCAATTCGGGGATCACCATGTCGGTGAATTCCTCGAACGGTACGGGGTAGTGGTTGCAGATCACGTTGAACCCATCCGCCGCATCCGCGTCCAGCCAGGCCTGCATCTCATCCGCGATGGAGGTGGGTGTGCCCACCAGCACCCGATGCCCGGCGGCGGAGGCCATGTGCCGCGCGATCTGCCGCAGCGTCATGTTGTTCTTGCGCGCGAGGTCGATGGCCAATTGCTGCCGGCTCTTGCCCGAATTGGTCGGCGGCAGGTCCGGCAGCGGCCCATCCAGCGGAAACAGTCGCAGGTCCAGCCCACCGGACAGCCGCGCCAGCGAATTCAGCGCGACATCATCCGGCATCAGCTCCTGCAACTCATCGTATTTCGCCTGCGCCTCCGCCATCGTCCGCCCGACGACCGGCGTCAGCCCCGGCAGGATCAGCAGATCCCCCGGCTCCCGCCCATGCTGCGCGAGGCGGCCCTTGAGTTCCTTGTAGAAGGCCGCCGCTTCCGGAATTTCCAACTGCGCCGTGAACACCAGGTCCGCCGTGCGCGCCGCCAGGTCCATCCCCGGGCCGGAGGATCCGGCCTGCGCCACGACGGGCCTTCCCTGCGGCGTGCGCGGCAGGTTCAGCGGCCCCCGCACGTCGAAATGCGCGCCCTTGTGTTCCAGGAAATGCATCTTGTCGAAGTCGAAATACATCCCCTCCTGCTTGTCATAGAGGAAGGCGTCTTCCTCCCAGCTATCCCACAGCCCGGCGACGACATCGTAGAATTCCTCGGCGCGCGCGTAGCGGGAGGCATGGTCCGGATGCTGCGCGAGCCCGAAATTCGCCGCCTCATCCTCGAACTGGGAGGTGACGAGGTTCCACCCCGCGCGCCCGTTGCTCATATGGTCCAGCGTCGCGAAGCGCCGCGCGAGGTTGTAGGGCTCGTTATAGGTCGTCGTCGCCGTCGCGATCAGCCCGATCCGGCTGGTGACGGCGGCCATGCCCGCCAGCGCCATCACCGGCTCCAGCGCCACCAGACGCGCCAGCCGTGCCCGGCTGCGATCGCCCGCGAACATCGCATCCGCCCCCGCGACGGCCGCCGTGTCGCGGAAGAAGATGGTGTCATACAGCCCGCGCTCCGCCACCTTCGCGAGGTGCAGATAGGTCGCGAAATCGGTATTGGCATTCGGCACCGCATCCGGGTGTCGCCATCCGCCGAGGTGGTTGCCGGGCATCGAAAAGAAGGCACCCAGCCGAAGCTTGCGGCCAGCCATGGTCGTCGTTCCCTATCTGGTGCCGAACAGGGCGCGCCAGCGCGTGATGTAGGCTTCCCGGTTCGCCACCCAGCGGTCCAGCGGCAACGTCCAGATGCCCGACGAATCCGGCAGGGTGAAGCCCGGCGCTACCGGTGCAGTCGCCTGCGGGTGCGTGCCGTAGATGCCGGAGGAGGCGATGATGTTGCTGCCGTGCAGGCTTGTCATCCAGTTGAGGTAAAGGCGGATGGCGTTGGGATGCGGTGCCGACGTCGTGATGCCGCCGGAGGTCGCATAGGCGCTGACGCCCTCCTCGGGGTACACCCCCTTCAGCGGCGATCCCTGCTCCAACTGGCTGCGGATCGACGCCGGCGCCACGAAGGTCAGCGCCACTTCGCCGCGCACGAGGTCCGTCAGCAGCGGCGTCGAGCTCGGGTAGATCTTCGGCCGCTGCGCCGCGAGCGCGCGCAGGTATTCCTCGCCGAATTTCTCCCGCAGGAAGGCATAGGCGTTGAAGGGCGCGCCGCCGCCATCGATGCTCGGCAGGCCGAGCCGGCCGCGCCAGCGCGGATGCAGCAGGTCACGCCAGCTTTTCGGGATCTCGTCGGCGGCAACAACTTCCGTGTTCAGCCCGAAGACATAGGGCGTGCGGAAGATGGAATACCAATGACCCTCGGCATCCCGCAGTTCCGGCGCGAGACGGTCGAACAGCGGCACCTTGTAGGCATGGCGCAGCAGGCCGCGATCCTGCCAATCCTTCGCCATCAGCACTTCCGTCGTATCGACCCAATCCGCTTCCAGGCGGTTGGAGGCGAATTCGGCATTGGCGCGGGCGAAGATGCGGGGCGAGATCAGGTTGATGTAGTTGATCCGGATGCCGGTATCGCGCTGGAAACCCTCGCCGGCCAGTTGCCAGTTCCGCGTCGGCAGCGATCCGTACATGGTGATCGTGCCCTCCCGCTTCGCCGCGGCCCAGTGTTCCGCATCGGCGATGGTCTCGCCGCCCAGCGTCAGCGCCTGCGCCCGCGCCACCCGTGGTGCCGCCAGCGCCATGCCCGCGCCGAGGGCGATCAGTGTCCGGCGTCCGGCCTGCCATCCTGTCTTGGTCATCGCTGCTGCCTTTCCGGTCAGAAGGAGGTTCGCATCCATCGGCGCCCGATCAGGGTGAGCACCAGCAATAGTCCCGTATAGACCAGGCTGATCGAGGCCACGAAGCTCCAGAGCCCCTGCTCATAGGCCTCATAGATCACGACGGAGAGCACCCGCGTATTGGTCGTGTAGAGCAGCAGCGAGGAGGTCAGCTCCCGCGTCGCCAGCACCAGGGTGAGGAAGGCGGAGGACACCACCGCGCCGCGCATCAGCGGCAGCGTGATGCGCATCACCGCCTGCGCCCGCGTGGCACCGGACACCATCGCCGCGTGTTCGAGGTCGTCATGGATCTGCCCGATGCTGGCGCCGATCGCCCGCACGCCCTGCGGCATCAGCCTTCCCGTATAGGCGATGACCAGCACCATCAGCGTGCCATAGACCGGCACAGGCATGGCCAGCCAGGTCCAGAGCGTGCCGATGCCCATCACCAGCGCCGGCAGCGCCAGCGGCACCATCGCCAGATATTCCAGCGTCTGCCGCCCCGCGAGCCGGGTGCGCTGCGCGACATAGGCGAGGATGAAATACAGCGTCGTCCCACCGATGGCGGTGGCGATGCCGGTGACCAGCGTATTCACCACGGCCTGCGCCACATGCTCATCCGTCAGCGTGCTGCGCAGGGCATTCAGGCTGAAGGTGGAGACATCGAACAGCGCCGCCGCGTTGCGGATGAACATGCCCTGCCGCAGCGCGCCGACGCCCAGCGCCAGCAGCGGCAGGCCGAGGGCGATGAAGGCATAGACCAGCACCAGCACCAGCGCCGGCCAGCGGAACCAGCCGAGCCGCAGCAGTTGCGGCCGCATGCCCTTGCCCGTGACGGTGCGATAATCCCGCCCCCGCAGCAGCCGCCGCTGCATCCACACGAGCACGGACACGATGGCCGTCAGCAGGATGCCAACCGCCGCGGCCTGGTTCGGCTCCCCGGGCACGCGCGTCATCAGGTTGAAGATGCGCGTCGACAGCGTCTCGATCCCCACCGGTCCGCCCAGCACGGCCGGCACCGGAAATTCCTCCGCCATCGCGACGAAGCTCAGCAGGATGGCGCCGAACAGCGCCGGCTTCACCAGCGGGAAGGTGATGCGCCGCATCATCCGGAAATTGGACGCGCCATGCACGCTCGCGGCCTGTTCCATCTCCGGATGGATCAGCGACAGCGCGCCATACAGCATGATGTAGGAATAGGGCACGTAGTAGAGCCCGTGCAGCAGCGTGATCCCGCCGAGGGAGCGGATATCGATCTGCCAATCCACGCCGAGGCTGCGCAGGATGATGTTGAGATAGCCGCTGCGACCCGAGCCCAGCACCGACCAGGTGACGGAGGCCACGACGAGCGAGACGAACAACGGCATCAGCCCCACCAGATGCACCAGCGGCTTGCATGGCACATCCGTCCGTGCCGCGAGCCAGGCGAGGCAGCAGCCGATGCTGACGGAAATCACCGTCCCGCCCGCCGCGATCACCAGGGTGTTCCACGTCGCCGTCGCCAGTTCCGGCACAAACAGGTTGCGGTAGTTGTCGAGCGTGAAGCGCCCCGGCGGCCCGCCGGAAAACGGCACCTCCGTGGAGAACGAGGCGATCGCCGTCATCACCAGCGGCGAGAGCACGAGCAGGCCAATGATCCCCAGCAGCGCCGCCATCACGGCGAAGCCCCCGAGGCGGGAGAGGGTGGAGGCCCCGATCATGCGTCAGGCAGCAGGCGGAGCGCCGCGGCTGGCGCCTCCACCACCACGGCGGACCCCTTGGCGAGCCCCGCCAGCACCTTGTCCGCCAGCACTTCCCACACCTCGCCGCCGGGGGTGCGGACGCGGTAGAGCATGGTGGCGCCGAGGAAGCTCGCCAGCGTGATCTCCCCCGCGATGGCCTCCGGCGGTTCCTCCGCGCGCTGCGCCCGCAGCGAGAGATCCTCCGGCCGCACGCAGAGGCTGGACGGCGTGCCCGGGGACGGTGCCGCGCCGGTCGCCAGCAAGCGGCGCCCGGATGCCAGCACCACCGCCGTCTGTTCGCCGTCGCGGCGCCATTCGGCCGCGGGGAAGATGTTGGAATAGCCGAGGAAGGCGGCGATCGCGGCGGTGGTGGGCGCGTGATACAGCTCCACCGGTCCGCCGGTCTGCCGCACCGCGCCGTGATCCATCACCATGATGCTGTCCGCCAGTGCCAGCGCCTCCTGCTGGTCATGCGTGACGTAGATGCCGGTGATGCCGAGTTCCGTCTGCAATTCCCGCAACTGCACCCGCAAGCGGTCCCGCAGCCGTGCATCGAGGTTGCTCAGCGGCTCATCGAACAGCAGCACGCCGGGCCGCATCACCAGACTGCGCGCCAGTGCCACGCGCTGCATCTGCCCGCCGCTCAGCGCGCTTGCCCCGCGCGTCGCGTAATCCGCGAGGCCCACCTTCTCCAGCATCGCCATCGTGCGGTCGCGCAACTCCGCCTTCGGCGTGCGCTGCATCTCCAGCGGGAAGGACACGTTCTGGAACACCGTGAGGTGCGGCCAGATGGCGTAGGACTGGAAGACCATGCCGACATGGCGGCGATGAACGGGCACGTCGATGCCCGCGCGGCGGTCGAAGACCGTGGTGCCGTGGATGGCGATGACGCCCTCATCCGGGTTCTCCAACCCGGCGATGCAGCGCATCGTCGTCGTCTTGCCGCAGCCCGAAGGCCCCAGCAGCACCAGCATCGACCCCGCGGGCAGGCTGATATCCACGCCGGCGACGGCGGTGGCGGCGCCGAAGCGCTTGATGAGCCCCGTGACCTCGATGCTCATGGCCTGGTCATGGAACTCGGCGCCACGGCATTCCTGGGCGGCCACATGCCTGGCCTGTCCTTCTCAACGTGATCCATCGCTGCCGGTCATCCTTTCCCAGCGCGGCAAGGCTGCCAAGCCCAAAAACGGCTGTTCTGCCATCGCGATGTCACGCCGCGCGGCGCGGCATCACTCCTCCATCCCCGCCACGGCGAGGATCGCGGCGAGGCTCGCTTCCATCCCGCGCAGGCTCTCGCCCTTCTCCACGTCGATCCATTCCTCCAGCGAATGCGCGCGCCCGCTGCGCCCGCCGCTGCCGATCTTGATCGCGGGAATGCCGAGGCTCATCGGGATATTCGCATCGGTGGAGGAAGCCTCGAAGCGCGGCGTGTAGCCCATCGCCGCTACCGCCGCGGCGGTGAGCTGCACCAGCGCCGAGCCCGTGGCCGTGCTGCCCGCGGGCCGGTCGCCAATGGCCACGACCTGCGCGGTGATGGCGCCATCCCGCGTCGAGCGCGCCGCATTTTCCGCGGCCACCGCCGCCTCCACGCCCGCGAGGAATTCCCGCTCGATCCGCGCGAGTTCGCTGGGCGCCTGGCTGCGTAGATCCACCTCCATCCACACCTCGTTCGGGATGGCATTCACCGAGGTGCCGCCGCCCAGCACGCTCACGCAATGCGTCGTCGGAGGGTCTGCAGGCGCCGTGATCGCCGCCAGCGTCAGGCTCGCCCGCGCCATGGCATAGGCCGGGTTCACCAGCCCGAAGGCGTTGAAGCTGTGCCCGCCCGGGCCGCGGAAGGTCACGCGGAATCGCTTGCTGCCGACGCCGGTCGTGACGATGCGATCGACCTCCGGGCTATCCACCGTGAAGAAGGCCGCGACGCGGTCCTTGTGCCGCCCCTCGCGGAAGAAGTGCCGCACGCCGCGCAGGTCCCCCAGCCCTTCCTCGCCCACATCGCCGAGGAACAGGATATCGCTCCGCGTGGTGATCCCTGCCTCATCCATCGCCCGCAGGAAGGCGAGGTTGACAGCGAGGCTGCGCGTATCGTCACCCACCCCGGGTGCGAACAGCTTTGTGCCGTCCCGCCGCACCCGCACATCCGTGCCCTCGGGAAACACCGTGTCGAGATGCGCCGCGACCACCACGGTCTGCCCGTTGCCCGTGCCACGCCGCCGGCCCATGACATTGCCGATCGCATCCTGCTCCACCTCCTCCAGCCCATGCTGGCCCAGCAGGGCGAGATAGGCGGCGGCGCGCGCTTCCTCCTTGAAGGGCGGGGAGGGGATTTCCGTCAGGCGGATGATCTCCTCCACCATCCGGTCATGATCCCGGTCCAGCACCGCGAGGGCGGCCTGGAAGCGGGGATTGGCGCGAAGGCGGGCGATGGTCTCGGCGGGTGTGCTCATGGCCCGTCATCGCCAGCACGGCCCGCCGCGTCAAGCACCTCGCTTCAGGCCGTTCAGAACGCCAGCAGGTTGTCGCGGAAGGTCGCGTGCGCGTAGGCCTTCCGCGTCAGCCCCCGCCGCTGCAATTCCGGCACCAGCCCGTCGCAGATCTCCGCGACATAGCGGCGCGTGAAATCGCCGTTGAACAGCAGGAAGCCATCGCCACCGACCTCCTGCATGATCTCCTGCATCATGCCGGCGACGTGATCGACCGTGCCGGTGTAGTCGATGCCCGATTTGGTCGCGACGCCCATCGCCACCGCGCGCGGCGTGCGCCCGGCGTATTTCGCCACGCTCGACTGATGCCCATTGGTGGTCAGCGCCGGCAACGGCTCATCGAGGTCGAATGTCGAGAAGTCGATCCCGCTGATGCGGGAGATCATGGCGAGGTTCATCGTCAGATGCGCCGCCGCATCCGCCGCCTCCGCATCCCGACGCGTGCGTGCCGCTTCCATCGAGACATCGACGATGGGATAGGCGAGGAACAGCACCTTGATGGCATCGGGGTCGCGCCCCTGCGCGGCGGCCAGGCCGCGCACCTCCTGCCGGAAGGCCTTCATCGCGGGGACGGAGGCGGCATTGGTGATGATGGTATCCGCCCAGCGGGACGCGAAGCGCTGCCCGCGCGGCGACCCACCCGCCTGGCACAGCACCGGCCGCCCCTGCGGCGAGCGTGGCGCATTCAACGGCCCCCGAACAGTAAAGTATTTCCCCTGGTGATGGATGGGATGCACCTTGCCGCCCTCGGCGAAGACATCGCGTTCCCGGTCCAGCACCACCGCATCCGGCTCCCAGCTTTCCCACAGCCGGGTCACGACATCGGTGAATTCATCGGCGATGTCGTAGCGTTCGTCATGCGGGAAGTGCTTCTCCCGCCCGTAATTCTGCGCGCCGCCGTCATTGCTGCCGGTGACGATGTTCCACCCCACCCGCCCTTCCGTCACATGGTCCAGCGAATTCACCAGCCGCGCGAGCAGATAGGGCGGGTATTCGCTGGTGGACAGGGTCGGCACGATGCCCAGCCGCTGCGTCGCCATCGCCAGCCAGGGCACCAGCACCGCCGGGTCCAGCTTCGGCGTGGCGGCGGCGTATTTCAGATAGGTGTCGTGCGAGCCTTCGAAGGTGTAGGGGACATTCGAGCTATCCTCGATGATGAGGTAATCGAAGCAGGCGCGTTCCATGCTGCGCGCCATATCGACGAAGAGGTCCGGCATCATCCACCGCCGCTGGTCGCCACCCCAGTCCTGCCGCCAGGCTTTCGGCCCATAGCCGCGCGACAGAAACCAGGCGAGGTGAAAGGGATGGCTGCTCATGCGCGATCTCCGTGAACCCCCATGCAGCATCCTCCACCCCCGTTTCGGCAAGTGCCGAATGTCGCGAAGGGGGATGCCGTTTCGGCAAGCCGGCTATTTCACCGCATGCGCGCTGGCCGGCTCAGCCAGCCCGAGATGCCCGCGCAACGTCGTCGCGGAGTAGCCGGTCCGCACCAGGCCGCGCCGCTGCAATTCGGGCACGACGTGTTCGACGAATTCCTCCAGGTCCCGCGCCGCGACGGGGGCCATCAGGTTGAACCCGTCCGCGCCCCCTTCCTCGATCCATTGTTCCAGCGTATCGGCAATCTGCGTGGCCGTGCCGATCGCTGGCAGGAAGCCCCGCGCCGCCGCGACGCGCTGCCACAACTGCCGGATCGTGAGGTTGTCGCGCCGCGCCATGTCGATCAGCACCTGGCGCCGGGAAACCCCGCCATCCGTCGCCGGAATCTCCGGCAGGGGGCCATCCACATCATAGGGCGAAAGGTCGAACCGCCCGAGCAGTTCCGAGAGTTGCGCGAGGCCGATGGAGGGATGGATCAACTCCTGCAATTCCTGAAACTTCGCCTGCGCTTCCGCTTCCGTCGCGCCGACGATCGGCAGCAGGCCGGGCATGATCTTCAGCGCGTCCGGGTCCCGCCCGTATTGCGCCATGCGGCCCTTGAGGTCGGCGTAGAAAGCCTTGCCCGCCGCCAGCGTCGGCTGCGCCGTGAACACCACATCCGCGGTCCGCGCCGCGAGGTTCTTGCCGTCCTCGGACGATCCCGCCTGCACGATGATCGGCCGGCCCTGCGGCGAACGCGGCGCGTTCAGCGGGCCGCGCACGCCGAAATGCTCGCCCCGATGGTTCAGGAAGCGCAGCTTCTCCGGATCGAAGAAGCGGCCGCTGTCCTTGTCACGCGGGAAGGCGTCCGGCGCCCAGCTATCCCAAAGCCCCATCACGACATCGGCGAATTCCCCCGCCCGCGCGTAGCGATCGCCATGCGGCACCTGCCGGTCCAGGTGAAAATTCTTCGCCTCCGAATCCGTGGCGGAGGTGACGAGGTTCCACCCGCTGCGCCCGCCGCTCAGCATGTCGAGCGAGGCGTATTTCCGCGCGATGGTATAGGGCTCGGAATAGGTGGTGGAGGCCGTGGCGATCAGGCCGATATGCGTCGTCACCACGCTGAGTGCCGCCAGCAGCGTGATCGGCTCGAACACCGCCGCGCGCGCCGTGCGGCTCAGCGCCTCCAGCTCGAAATCGCGGATGCCCGTGCTGTCCGCCAGGAACACCAGGTCGAAGCAGCCGCGCTCCGCCGTCTGCGCCATCCGCGCGTAGTGCGCGAAGCTGAATTCCTGGTCGATCGCGGTGGAAGGATGCCGCCAGCCCGCCTGATGGTGCCCGAAGCCGTGCAGGAAGGCGCCCAGTTTCATCTGCCGCTTGGCCATCGTGCCTGCCACCTCCGCCACACCCGTGGCATCACCGGCCGATGCCACCATGCTGTCAAGGCTGTGGACGCGAGGCGGAGACTGCGGGAAGCTTGGCTCCACCGCTTTCGTCACAGGGCCACGCGCATCATGGATGAAGTCCTCGACGCCTTTCGTGCCGTCTCCGTGCCCACCGTCATCGCCGTGCTGACGAAGCACGGTCTGCGCACGCGCTTCTTCACGGGCCTGCGTCCGATCGACGGCGGCAATGCCCGCATCCTCGGCCGCGCCTTCACCATCCGCACCATCCCGGTGCGGGAGGATCTGCGCGATGCCGGCAATGCCGGCCGTGCGCCGAACCTGCATCGTCAGGCGATGGCGGCGGCGCAGCCCGGTGACATCATCGTGATGGATGCGCGCGGCGCCGCCGGTGTCTCCCCCCTCGGGGACATCATCGCCCTCGCCCTGAAGCAGCGCGGCATCGCGGGCTTCATCACCGATAGCGGCGCCGGCGATGTGCCGGGCATCGTCGAGGTGGGCCTGCCCGTCTTCTGCCTCGGCTCCGCGCCGGTGCCGGGCTCGACGCAGATCGCCGTGGTGGATTGGGAACAGCCCATCGGCTGCGCCGGCGTCGCCGTCTATCCCGGCGATGTCATCCTTGGCGATGCCACGGGTGCCGTCTGCATCCCCGCCGGCATCGCGCTGGAGGTGGCGCAGACGGCCGCGAAGCAGGAGGCGCTGGAAGCCTTCCTCGTCGCCCGCATCCGCGCCGGCTATCCGCTGGAGACCACCTACCCCCCCGATGCCGCGACGATGGAAGCCTATCGCGCTTCCCTCCAGGCGTGATCCGCAAAGGATGCGACCGATGACGACGACACGACGCGGACTTCTCGCCACCGCCGGCGCTGCGCTGGCCCTGCCCGGCCTTGCCCGCGCCCAGGGTGCCGCCTTTCCCGTGCGTCCGGTGCGGCTTGTCGTCGGCGCGCCGCCGGGTGGCGGCAATGACATCGTCGCCCGCCTGGTGGCGGACCGCCTTGGCCGGCGCTTCGGGCAGAACTTCGTGGTGGACAACCGCCCCGGTGCCTCCGGCGCCCGCGCCGCGGAATGGGTGACGCAACAGCCGGCGGATGGCCATGTGCTGTTGCTGGCGAATGTCGCGACCCATGCGATCAACGCCGTGCTGGTGAAGGATTCGCCCTTCGACGCGGATCGCGACAGCGTCGCGGTCGGCCCCATCGGCACCAGCGCCAATATCCTTGTCGTCAATCCGGCGCTGCCGATCAATTCCGTCGCGGAGCTCATCGCCTACGCCCGCGCCAATCCGGGCAAGCTGAACTTCGCCTCCGCCGGCAGCGGCGGGTCCGTGCATCTCGCGGGGGAATTGTTCAAGCTGCTGACGGGGCTCGATGTCGTACACGTGCCCTATCGCGGATCGGGGCCGATGGTGACGGACCTGATGTCCGGCACGGTGCAATTCTCCTTCGACAATTTTCCCTCCTCCATCGGCGCCGTGCGCGCCGGCAATCTGCGGGCGCTGGCCGTCACCTCCCCGGCGCGGTGGCCGCTGGCACCGGAATTGCCGACGATGGTGGAAAGCGGCCTGCCCGATTTCAGCGTCACCACCTGGTTCGGGCTGACCGCGCGCAGCGGCACGCCGGAGCCCATCCTGGCGGCGCTGTCCGATGCGCTGGCGGCGATGCTGGACGATGCCGATTTCCGCCAGGCGCTCGTCGCCATCGGTGCCGTGCCGATGCCAATGCCGCGCGCCGCCTTTGCGGGCTTCATGCGGGCCGAACAGACGCGGTGGCGCGATATCGTGACGCGCGCCCGCGTCACGATTGATTAGGCCCGGGGGCTGGGCAGAGCCCCGAGATAGGCCTGGGCAATGGCCGGGTCGGCCGCGATGGTCGCGGCCGGCCCCTGCACCACGATGCGGCCGAGTTCCATCACCACCGCCGTATCGCTGATCGCCAGCGCGCCCTTCACATTCTGCTCCACCATCACGATGGTCGTGCCTTCCCGGCATACCTGCCGGATGGTGCGCAGCACGATGCCGAGGTTCTTCGGCGACAGGCCGATGGAAGGCTCATCCAGCAGCAGCACGCGCGGCGCTGTCATCAGCACCATCGCCATCTCCAGCACCTGCTGTTCGCCGCCGCTGAGATTGCCCGCGGCGACGCGCGCCTTTTCGCCCAGCACGGGGAACAGCGCCCGCATCCGCGCCATCGCGTCGCGACCCTTGGCCGGCGGCAGGGTCCAGGTGCCCAGGCGGAGATTTTCCTCCACCGTCATCTGCGGGAAATTGCACCGCCCCTGCGGCACGAAGCCCAACCCCGCTCGCAGCCTGGCGGCCGGCACCAGCGCATCGATGGCGACACCATCCAGCATCACGCTGCCCGAGAAGCGCCGGTTGAGGCCATAGAGCGCCTTCAGCAAAGTGGATTTTCCCGCGCCATTCGCGCCGATCAGCGTGGTGATGGACCCCGGCGCGATATCGAGGTTCACCCCCTGCACGATCGGCTCCTCCCCATACCCGGCGGAGAGATCGCGGATGGCGAGCACCGGCCCGTTCATACCAGGTCCTCGATGCCACCGCCGAGATAGGCGTCCAGCACGCGCGGGTCATGGCGGATCAGCGCAGGTGGTCCTTCCAGCAGCAGTTGCCCGCCGACGAGCACGATGACGTGGTCGCAGACGGACATGATGACATCCATGTTGTGCTCGACCAGCAGGATGGTCGTGCCGCCGTCCCGCAACTGCCGGATGGCGGCGACGACGGACAGGATCATCGTCGGATTGATGCCGGAGACCGGCTCGTCCAGCACCGCGAGCTTCGGCCGCGCCAGCAGCATCGCCGCGATGGAGAGCAACTTCCGCTGGCCATAGGAGAGCACCTGCGCCGGCGCATCGGCATAGGGCGAGAGGTTCACCGCCGCCAGCGCCGCCAGAGCGCCCTGCCGCGCCGCATCCTCCGCCCGCCGCAGCGCCGGGGTGCGCAGCAGGCTCGCCCACCAGCCGATGCCCTGCTGGGACTGCACCGCGGCCAGCAGATTCTCCAGCACCGTCAGGTCGTCATAGGTGCGGACCATCTGGAAGCTGCGCATGCAGCCCGCGCGCGCATGCGCTTCCGGAGACTGCCCGCGCAGCGCCACGCCATCCAGCGACCAGGTCCCGGCTTCGGTGGTGGTGAAGCCGCTGATGCAGTCGATGGTGGTGGATTTGCCGGACCCGTTCGGCCCGATCAGCCCCGTGATGGTGCCGCGCCGCACGGAGAAGGACAGGTCATCCACCGCCACCGTGCCCTGGTAGCGCTTGGTGAGGCGCGACACCTCCAGCAACTGGTCGGTCATCGCGCGGCTTGCGTCAGCCGGCGGCGCCAGGCGGCGACGCTGCGGTTGCGGAACACCCCGGCGATGCCGCGCGGAAACACCAGCATCGCCGCGACCAGCAGCGCGCCATACAGCACCATCCGCAGATCGGCGGAAAAGCTCAGCAGGTCCGGCAGCACGCTGAACACGAGCGCGGAGACAATCACCGCCCAGAAATGCCCGAGCCCGCCGACCACCACCATGATCAGCATCGTCTCGGTATAGTAGAAGTCGAAGATCGAGGGATCGACGATGGTCAGGTAGGTCACCAGCACGGCGCCGGCCATGCCGGTGATGAAGGCGGACACGCCCAGCGAGAGCAGCTTCAGCGGCAGCGCCGGAATGCCCTGGGATCGCGCCAGCGGCTCGTTCCACTTGATGGCGAGGAAGCCGCGCCCGATCCGGCTGGTGACCAGCAGGCGTATCGCGCCGATGGCCAGCACGGCGAAGCCGGCGGCGAGCCAGTAGAGGCGGGAAGGGCGGTCCAGCGCCATCTCCACCCCCGCCAGCGCAAACCAGGGCGGCGGCAGGCCGGGGATGCCCATCGAACCCCGCGTCAACTCCACCCAGTCCCGCGCCACGATGACGCAGAGGAGAGAGGCGGTGAGCGTCGCGATCCCGAAGGAATGCCGGGACAGGCGCAGCGAGGCATAGCCCACCATCAGCCCGAATCCCGTGGCGAACAGCCCGCCCACGGGGGCCGCGAGCCAGAAGGACCAGCCATGCTGGCTCGTCAGGATGCCGGCGCCATAGGCGCCGATGCCGAGGAAGGCGACCTGTGCGAAACACAGCAGCCCCGTATAGCCATAGACGAGGTTGAAGGCCGTCGCGATGGTCGCGAAGAGCGCCGCGGTGATGCCGAGCGTCAGCGCGTGCGTGGTGCCGAACAGGCCGAGCAGGATGATGCCCAGCAGCCCTGCCAGCAGCGCCAGCGTTTTCATCAAAGTCTGGGCCCTCAAAGCCGCACCCCGCGCCCGAATAGCCCTTCCGGCTTCAGCAGCAGCACGAGGATCATGAAGGCGAAGCTGATGCCATCCGCCACCACCATCGAATGCAGCGTCCCCGCCACGCTTTCCACCACCCCGACCATCAGCGCCGCCAGGATCGAGCCGCCGAAATTGCCAAGGCCGCCGATGATGACGATGGCGAAGGCCTTGAACACGAAGGCGACGCCCATGGCGGGATGCACGGCATAGACCGGCGCCAGCGCCGCACCGGCAAGCCCCGCGAGCGCGATGCCGATCGCCACCGCCAGCCGCGCGATGGCCCGCGCATCGATCCCCACCATCGCCGCCGCTTCCGGGTTCTGCGACACGCCGCGCATCGCCCGCCCCAACTGCGTTCGCTGCAACACGAACCACACCAGGCCGAGGGCCGCCGCCGTCATCGCCAGCGCCGCCAGCCGCAGCACGGGGACGGACACCTCACCGAAGCTGTAGGCGACATAGGCGTAAGGGCTGGCGACGGAACGCGGCGTGGTGGTGAACAGGAAGATGGCGCCGTTCTGCAACACCATCGCCAGGCCCATCGTCGCCAGCACGCTGCGTTCGAAATCCTTCCCCGCGAGGTGCCGCAGCAGCGCCTCATACAGCACGAAGCCGATGCAGAACGCCGAGAGCACGACGGCCAGGATCATCGCGCCATAGGGCAGCGACAGATCCGCACTGACGAAATAGGCGAGCATGGCGGCCGCCATGTAGAACTCGCCATGCGCGAAGTTGACGATCCCGAGCACGCCGAACACAAGCGACAGGCCGGAGGCGACCAGCGCGTAGATCGCGCCGATCACCAGTCCGTTCACCAGCAATTGCAGCAGCAGGCCCGCATCCATGGCGCGGCGCTCCCCGTCAGGTCGGGCTCAGCCCCACCACCCGGGCGCGGCCATTCTCGATCCGCACGATCACCGCCATGTTGTGTGCCAGGTTGTTGGCGTCGAAGACGATGCTGCCGCCGAGCAGGGAGGTCATGTTCGTCGCCTTGATCGCCTCCCTGACCGCGGCGCGGTCGAGGCTCGGCGCACGGCCGATGGCATCGATCAGCGTCCGCATCGCGTCATAGGCGGAATAGGAGATCGAATTCGGCTCCCGCCCATGCCGGGCGTTGAAGGCGGCGACGAAGGCGCGGTTCGCCGGCGTGTCGATCTCCGGGGAGTACGGCTGGACGGAGGTCGAGCCATCCAGCGCGCCGGAGGCCAGGATCTCGGCCGGGATCACATCGGTGATCAGCCGTCCCGTCAGCGGGATGCGCAGGTTCATCGCCATCAGCTGGCTGATGATGTTGCGCTGGTCATTCGCCAGGGAATACAGCGCCAGCACCTTCGGGCGGCTGATCCGCAGCCGGGTCAGCGCGGCGGAGAAATCGGCCGTGCCCTGCTGGTAGAAGTCCTGGCTCACCAGCCGCTGGCTGCGCGGGCGCAGCGCATCGGCGAAGCCCTGCTGGCCGGAGCGGCCGAAATCCGTGTCCTCACCCAGAAAGGCGATGCCGTCCGAAATCCCCTGCCGCGCCAGCCAATCCACCATCGCCACCGCCATGGTGGCGTCGGAAGGGTTGAACTTGAAGGTCCAGAT
>CANJXD010000006.1 GCA_947478535.1 Acetobacteraceae bacterium | reverse complement strand
CCCCCCCCCCCCCCACGTTTCCTGGTCAGTGCAGGGAAGGCAGCGCCTTCCCCACGTTACTGGAAGACGAGGTTCGTCACCCGGCAGGTATCCACCGCCCGCCGTTCCTCGGCGCGCCCATCGATCCAGATGATGCGGACATCGGTCGCGCAATCCCCCTGCGCGAGCCGGATGGCGAGATGGGCGCCGACCGCGAGCGTATCCCGCCCCAGCCGGTCCGGCCCCCAATCGCTGTCCCGGGCGGAGGAGACATAGACCTCCCGGATCGCGGCGCGGCCACGGTTGACCAGGTTGAAGGAGGGGTTGTCCTGGCCCGCCGGCGCATTGCCGACCGCCGGGGCGCGGGTGCCCCCCGCGGGTGGCGCCGAACCCGTGCTGGCATTGCCGAAGACCATGTCGGTGATGGCGCAGGTATCCTGGTTGCGCCGTTCTTCCGCCTGCCCATTCGCAAAGACCACGCGGACATCCAGCCGGCAGCCGCCGCTGCGGGCGATCCGCACGGGAAAGCTGCGGCCGTTTTCCAGCACCCGATCGCCGAGGCGGTCGGCGCCCCAATTCGTCTCCGTGACGGCGGAGACGTAGATCTCATTGATCGTCTGGCCGGTGCGGTTGACCAGGTTGAAGGAGGGGTCGCCCTGCGCGGCGGCGGCGGCGGCGGCGGGGCGCAGCGCCAGCAAGGCCAGGACGAGGAGGGCAAGCAGGCGGCGAGGCATCATCGCGGATCTTCCCGGGGGAACAGGTCAAGCTAAACCGAAACACGCCGGGCATGGAACTGCCCGGCGGCGCGGTTCACATTGCCAGCGCCCTGGCAGCGAGGGCGCCGGATTGCGCGGGGCCGGACCAGCCCGCCAGTTCCTCCAGCGCGGCGCGGTCGAGGATTTCGAGCCGTCCCTTGTTCAGGGTGGCGATGCCGTCCTTCCGCATGGCGGCGAGGGCACGGTTCGCGTGTTCGACGGAAAGGCCCAGCGCATCCGCCAGGTGCGCCTGCTTCAGCGGCAGCGCGGCGCCGCGGGCATCGGCGCCACCACGGCGGGCGAGGCGGGCATGGAGTTCGAGCAGAAGGTGCGCGACGCGCCCCGCCGCATCGCGCCGGCCAAGGCTGGTCAGGCGTTCGCGCATGCGGGCGCGGTCGCGGGTCAGCCCCTCGGCATAGGCCATGGCGAGGCCGGGATCGCGGCCCATGAATTCGCAGAGTCGGTCGCGGGAGAGGATGCAGAAGGAGGCATCGGTCAGCGCCTCGACCTCCGCGCCATCTTCGGTGCGTTCGACGAGATCGCCGGGCAGGTGGAAATCCAGCACCTGGCGGCGGCCATCGGGGGTCGCAGTCCAGGAAAAGGCCCAGCCGGCGTAGAGGGTGAAAACGCCGTCATGGATGGCTTCCCCGGCGCGGACGAGCCGCACACCGGATCGGACGCGGGCGATTTCGCCCACCCTTGCCTGGGGTACGACACGGAACAGAGCGAAAGGGCGCACCGCACAGGCGGCGCAGGCCCCGGGCAACGGCGTCAGACCAGCGTTCCGGCTCATGATTCCCCGTCGACTCAAGCGCCCCGCCGGCGCCGTCCAACCCTCGCAGGCTAGCCGCGCGGGCTGGCTAATGAAATGTCCAATTCGTCCATGTGGCGCGGAATCGTCACGATACGCCAGCGGCAAGTGCTTGATCCCGCTTGTCCTGCGGCCCAGCCATGTCACCTTTGCGCCAGAAGCGGAGGAAACCCACGCCCATGTCCGGATTCGCATCGGCCCATGACTTGGCGGCGAAGACCGTCTCCTTCGATGAACTCGGGCCGGGGCTCTATGCCTATACGGCGGAAGGCGATCCGAATTCGGGGGTGATCGTCGGGCCGGATGGCGTCGTCGTCGTAGATGCGCAGGCGACGCCGGCGATGGCGCAGGATGTGATGGCCCGCATCGCCACGGTGACGCCGCGCCATGTCGGCCAGGTGGTGCTGACCCATTACCATGCTGTCCGGGTTCTCGGCGCGAGCGGCTACGGCAATCCCACCATCATCGCCAGTCAGGCGACGCGCGACCTGATCGTCGAGCGCGGCCAGCAGGACATGGACAGCGAGATCGGCCGCTTTCCTCGGTTGTTCCGCGGCAAGGACAGCATCCCCGGCCTGACCTGGCCGACCCATACCTTCGACAAGCGCATGTCGCTGTGGCTGGGGGAGCGGGAGGCGCAGATCATCCATGTCGGCCGCAGCCATACAGCCGGCGATACCGTAGTGTGGCTGCCGAAGGAGAAGGTGCTGTTCGCCGGCGATACCGTCGAATTCGGCGCCACACCCTATTGCGGCGACGCGCATTTCTCGGATTGGTCGGCCACCCTCGAAGCTGTGGCGGCTTTGGGCGCGGAGCGGATGGTGCCCGGCCGCGGGCGGGCGCTGATGACGAAGGGTGATGTGCGGGAAGCGATCGAGGGCACGCGCAGCTTCACCGCGGACTTGTTCGGCCGCGTCCGCGAAGGGGTCGCGAAGGGCTGGGGGCTGAAGGACATCTACGACGACACGATGGGCTTCATGCGCCCGAAATATGGGTCCTGGGTGATCTTCGAGCACTGCATGCCCTTCAACGTCACCCGCGCCTTCGACGAGGCCCAGGGGCTCGACCGGCCGCGCATCTGGACCGCCGAGCGCGACGTGGAGATGTGGCGGGCGCTGGAACATGGCACGCCGATGAAATCCGCCGAGGCCAACGGGTAGCCTCCCATGGCCGCGACCTACGTCCCCCCTCGCTACGAGGCGCCTCCACCGCCGGCCCCGGACCAGGATGAACGGGGCCAGGAGGAACAGGGCGTGGTGGTGGTGGGGGCGGGGCTGGTCGGGCTGACACTGGCGCTGGATCTGGCGCGGGCCGGCATCGCGGTGACGGTGCTGGATGATGACGACACTGTCGCCACCGGCAGTCGCGCCATCTGCTTCGCCAAGCGGACCCTCGAAATCCTCGGCCGGCTGGGGCTTGGGGGCAGGCTGCTGGCCAAGGGCATTACCTGGAAGACCGGCCGCGTCTTCCATCGGGAGCGGGAGGCCTACGCCTTCGACCTGCTGCCGGAGGAAGGCCATGAATACCCGGCCTTCGTGAACATCCAGCAATACTACGTCGAGGACTGGCTGGTGGAGGCCTGCGCAGCGGCCGGCGTCGAACTCCGCTGGAAGCACCGCGTCACCGCCGTGGAACAGGCGAGCGACCACGCGATGCTGGCGGTGGAAGCACCGGGCGGGGGCTATCGCCTGCGGGCGGGCTGGGTGCTGGCCTGCGACGGGGCGCGCAGCACGGTGCGGGAGGGCCTCGGCCTTCCCTTCTCAGGCCAAGTGTTCCGCGATCGCTTCCTGATCGCCGATGTCGTCATCCAGGGGGAGGTCGGCTTCCCCACCGAACGCTGGTTCTGGTTCGATCCACCCTTCCATCCCGGGCAATCCGTGCTGCTGCACAAACAGCCCGACGATATCTGGCGGATCGACTTCCAACTGGGGCCGGAGGCGGATCCGGAGGTGGAACGGCGGCCGGACCGGGTGGAGGCGCGCGTGCGGGCGATGCTGGGGCCGGATGTGCCCTTCGCGCTCGAATGGGTCAGCGTCTACAGCTTCCGCTGCCGGCGACTGGAGCGTTTTCGCCATGGCCGCGTGATCTTCGCCGGCGATGCCGCGCATCAGGTGAGCCCCTTCGGCGCGCGGGGCGGCAATGGCGGGGTGCAGGATGCCGACAACCTTGCCTGGAAACTCGCCGCCGTGCTGCGTGGGGAAGCACCGGCGGCGCTGATCGACAGCTACGAGGCAGAGCGTATCCCGGCGGCAGAGGAGAATATCCTGCACTCCACCCGCAGCACGGATTTCATCACCCCGAAATCGCCGGCGGCACGGGCCTGGCGGGATGCGGTGCTGGACCTCGCGGCGGGGCACGCATTCGCGCGGCCGCTGGTGAATTCGGGGCGGCTGTCCCGGCCCGCGGTGCTGGCGGAAAGCGTGCTGGGAAGCGCGGATGACGGGCCGTGGCCCGGTGGCGCCGCGGCCATTGTCGGCAGCCCGGCGCCAGATGCGCCGGTGATGCGGGATGGCCAGCCGGACTGGCTGCTGCGCCACCTCGGCGGTGAATTTTGCCTGCTGGTCTTCGATACAGGCTGGGCAGCCTGGGCCGCCGGCGTGGCGGGGGTGCGGACGGTCTTCGTGACGGCGGACGAATCGCCGGGGGCGCTGTGGGACCATGCCGGCCTCGCGGCGGCGCGCTTCGGGGCGCCGAGGGGGGGAGCAGTGCTGGTGCGGCCGGACCAGCATATCGCCGCCCGCTTCGCCGCGCCGAGCACCGCATCGGTGGCCCGGGCGGTGGCGCGCGCGAGGGGCCATGGGACAGGGGGGACGCCATGACGCTCGACACAAGGCCGCGAATCGCAGACCCCGATGGCTTCCTGGCGCTGATCACGGAAGCGCATCGCGGGCTGGGGCAGGAAGCCTCCCGCCGCCTCGACGTGCGGCTGGCGCTGATCCTGGCGAACCATATCGGCGATATGGCGGTGCTGCGGGAAGCGATCGCCCTGGCGCGGGATTCTGGCGCGTTCAGCGCATCGCGCTGAGGCGGAGCGCGGGGCCGGGGCTGACGGCGGGGGCGGTGGCATCCATCCGTACACCCGTCACCTGCCAGCGCGGCGCCATGCCGTCCGGGCGGAATTCGAGTTGCAGCGTCACCGGGGAGGCACCGCCGGACAACGGCATCTCGAAGCGCGTCAGGCCGGTGGGCAGGGCGCGGCGGAATGCCGCCGCCGGCGCGCCGGGCGGCAGGCCCCGGGCGCGGGAGACCTCCTGCAGCGCGGCGGGGTTGGACCAGGCGGCGGCGATGTCATCGGCCATGGCGCCGAGGAAGGCGGTCGCCTCCTCCCCCTCCGGCGCCGTGGCAGGGGCCAGGGTCTCCCGCATCGCGGTCTGGATGGCCGGCATGTCGAAGTGGCGGGACAGTTGGGCCGCATCGCCGCCCTCCATCGCCTGGGCAAGGTTCCATGCGGTGGCATAAGGCGCGCCGACCCAACCGGCGGCAAGCAGGGGAAGCAGAGCGATGATGGCCCGGAAGGCGCCAAGGCCCGATCGGCTGGGCGACGGGACCGGAGAAGCGACCAGGGGACGCGTGGGCAGGCATGGGGCGGCGGGACGCACAGGCACCGGCTGGCGGGCGTCATATTCGGCCCAGGTGTTGTTCCACTCGGCTTCGGTCATTGCCATTCGCCCGCGTGCCATCATCAACCGCACCACACGTTAAGGTTGCATTCAGGAAAATCAAGCTTCCTGATGCAACCCGAAGCTGTAACTCCGAGCGCGCGATTTCACGGCCCACCGGCGGGATCACCGGGTGGGCAGGGCCATCATGGCAGCGGCTGGAGTGGGACGGGACAACCTCCCGTCCTCGGTCCTGAGAATACGCAGCGATTTCTGGGCAAATCGTAAACGGCAAATGGAGGAGCGTCGGAAATCTGAGACGCCGTCCCAACGAGCTGGAATTGCGTCAGCCCCTGCGCTGGATGGCCAACTGGCCCTCCAGCGCCGCGAAGGCGGCGCCAAGCGCGGCTTCCATCGCGCGGGCGGTGTCCGGCGGCGTTGCATTCGCGGCCAGCGGCGCCGTGCCGGCGGCTTCCAGCGTGCCGATGACGCGCGTCGCCAGCCGGTCCTCTCGCAGCAGCACCCCCGCGAGGGCGGCGCGGGCCTGCTGGCTGCCGGGCACGGCTTCCAGCGCCGTCAGCTGCAATTCGAGCACGATGTTGGCATCGGCCCGCGTGCCCGTCTGCACCACCGCGGCGTAGAGCCCGCTGGCCTGCAGCCAGGCGACAAGGGCGGCATCGGTGAGATCCGCCGGCGAGGCCACCCATTCCTCATAGGGCAGGTATTCGAAGGCGCCATCGGTGCGCACCCGGCGGAGGGCCAGGTCCTGCAGGCCCGGCACGGCCCGCACCCGGCGCACCAGCAGCACCGGCGCGCTGGCCATGCCGGCGGACGCCGAAGGCCGGCGCGGCGCCAGCGGATAGCGCCGCACCGGCACATTCGGGCGTTCCGGCAGGATGGAACACCCCCCGGCGAGCAGGGGGACCACAAGCGGCGAGAGGAGGAAGAAGCGGCGGTTCATCGGCGGCGATCCGGCGTCGGCGGGGCGCCGAACAAGGTCTGGGAGGGGGAGGAGCGAAGCTGTTCGGCCATGGCGCGCAGGCTGGTGGTGGTGGCGCGCAGGTCGATCAGCACGGGCAGCAATTCGGCCTGGACATCCACCGTCGTCTCCCGCGCCGCGCGCATCGTGCGTTCCATGCCGTCCACCGCGCCGGGCAGGCGCTGGGCGGTGCGGCGCAGGTCCTCCGCCGCGCCGGCGATGTTGTTCACGGCGCGGCGCATCTCCGGCCCGGCCAGCAGGGTGCGCGCCTCGGTCGCCGCGGTGCGGATTTCCGTCAGCGCGCCGATCAGGTCGCTCTGTTCGATGGCGGTGCGGATGAGGGCGACGGTCGCGGCGGTCTCGCGCATCGTCACGGCGAAATCGCCGTCACCGGTCTGCCTGCGGAGATTGGCGAGCAGGGCGGAGAGGTCGGCCGCGATGTCTTCCAGCGGGAGGGCGGTGACGCGGCCGACCAGCAGTTCGGCCGCCCCCGTCACCTGCGCGACGGTGGAGGGGATGGCGGGCACCACGGGGTTGCGCGGTACCCAGGCGACTTCGCCCGGTGGGAAGCGCTGCGGGTTCGCGTAGTCCAGCTCCACATAGTTGACGCCGGTGATGCCCTGGGCGCGGATGCGGGCGCGCAGGCCGATCTCGATGGCGCGGCTGAGGTCCCGCTCCTCCCCGATCAGGGACATGTCGATGCCGAAGCGGACGAAGATCTGCTGGTAGCTGGTGGCGTCGGACGCGCCCGGCGGCGGGCGGTATTCGGCGGAGACGAGGCCGATCTGCGTCACCCGTCCCACCGCCACGCCGCGATAGCGGACCGGTGCGCCGACATCGAGGCCCTGCACGGATTCCTCGACATAGCTTTCATAGATCAGCGAGGCCTTGAGCCCCCGCCCGCCGGCCAGGAAGACCACGAAGCCCACGGCCAGCGCGGCGCCGATCAGCGCCAGCATGCCGACCCGAAGATAAAGCCCCCGCGCGCCGGCCATCAAGCGGCCTCCCGCCGGAAGAAGGCCCGCACCGTGGGCTGCGTGCTGTCATCCCGCAAACTGCGCGGATCGCCTTCGGCGATCATGCCCTTCGCGTCCCGGTCCAGCATGATGCAGCGGTCTCCGATGGCGAGGATGGAGGCAAGCTCGTGCGTCACCACGACGAAGGTGGTGCCGAGGGAGCGGGAGAGGTCACGGATCAACTCGTCGAGCCCCGCGGAGGTGATGGGATCGAGCCCGGCAGAGGGCTCGTCGAGGAACAGGATCGGCGGGTCGAGCGCCAGGGCACGGGCGATGCCGGCGCGCTTGAGCATACCACCGGAAACTTCCGAGGGCAGGCGGTCCGCCGCTTCGGACAGGCCGACCAGGCCGAGCTTGGCGCGGGCCACTTCCCGCCGCGCCTCCGGCGGCAGGGTGGTGTGCTCGGCCAGCGGCATCTCGACGTTCTCCAGCAGGGTCTGCGACCCGAACAGCGCGCCCTGCTGCCACATCACGCCGATGCGCTTGAGCAGCGCGAGGCGGGTCTCGCCTTCCGTGGACCAGACATCGGTGCCGAGGATGGAGACCGTGCCCTTCGCGGGTGGAACCAGGCCGATCATCAGCTTGAGCAGGGTGGACTTGCCGCAGCCGGACCCGCCGAGGATGACGAAGACCTCGCCGCGCCGGACATCGAAGGAGACATCGCGGAACAGGGTGTTGGTCCCGAAGGCGGCGGTCAGCGCGCGCGCCTCGATCACCGTGGGGGTGGTGGCGGGAGCCGGGCCGGGTGCGGGGTCTGCAGCCTGGGAGGGGGCCTCGGAGGGGGTAGGGGCCGGGGCGGGGGTGAGCGCCGTCACAGTCCCAGCCTTTCGAAGATCACGGCGAAGGCGCCATCGAGCAGCACGATGGAGACGATGCCGCCCACCACCGCCGAGGTCGCGGCATCCCCCACCGCGCGGGGGCCTCGCCCGGCGCCGAGGCCGGCGCGGCAGCCGATGGTGGCGATGGCCAGGCCGAAGAACACGGACTTGAACAAGCCGCCCAGCATATCCCCGATCGTGATCGTCGCGGCCAATTGCTGCGTCACCGTGCTCAACGGGAAGCCCAGCAGGCCCATGATGAACGTCATGCCGACCAGCCCAGACAGCGTCAGCAGCAGGGACAGCACGGGCATCACCATCATCCCCGCCAGCACGCGCGGCAGCACCAGCAGCGCCATCGGGTCGATCCCCATGATGCGCAGCGCGGCCACTTCCTCATTCACCGTCATGGTGCCGAGCTCGGCGGCGTAGGCGGACCCCGTGCGCCCGGCGAGCACGACGCCCGCCATCAGCGGCCCGAGTTCGCGCAGCAGGGAGATGCCGACGAGGTTGGGGACGAAGATCTCCGCCCCGAAGCGGCGCAGCGGAATGGCCGACTGGAAGGCGAGGATGACGCCGAGCAGGGAGCCCAGCAGCATCGCCAGGCCGAAGGCCCGCGTGCCGGCTTCATCCAGGTGGCGCAGCACTTCGCGCAGGCGCAGCCGGCTGGGGTGCAGCACCGTCAGGGCCAGCATCACCAGCAATTCGCCGACGAAGCCCACGGACTCCAGCGCAGCCTTCCCGGCATTCACCACCCGCCGGCCGATGCCGGAGATCGGTGAGAAGCGATAGACCACCGGCTTCGGCCGGGGTGCCGCCAGCGCGGCCCGGACGCGGTCCAGCACGGCGAGCACGGCGGCATCGGCGCCTTGGATCCTGACGCCCTCTGCCGCCGCCTCGGCGGTGAGGATCAGGGTGGCGCCGGTGGTGTCCACCGCCTCCAGCGCGGAAAGGTCGAGCGTGACGGGCGCACCGGGGCGCGCGGCTTCCGCCATCAGCCGGGTCCAGAGCCGGGCGGCCATGGGCGTATCGAGGCGGCCGGACAGCACGAGTACCCGCCCGCCATCCGCGTCCCGCACCGTTAGCGCCGAGTCCATGACATCGCTCATGCGACCATGGAGCCCATTGCGGCGGGGAGATCAACCAAGCGTTGCCAGCGCGGCCTTGGCCGCCGCCTCCCCACTGCGCCAGGCGCCGCCGACGGTGCCGGCCTGGCCGATGTCGCAGGCCTCCCCGGCCAGGCAGAGCCGCCCTTCGGCCAGCGGGGTGGCGAGGATGGCGCGCGCCCCGGCGCAACCGATGCGGGCATAGGAATAGACACCCCGCGACCAGGGATCGCGCAACCAGGAGGAGACCAGCGCGCCGGGCCGGAACAGCCGCGCCGCCTTGACGCCGAAGCGGACCGCGATCTCGCCGCGGATGAAGGCTTCCACTGCCGCATCCCCCTCGCGCTCCAGCCCCGCCGCGGCATCGCCGCCGACGTGGCAAGACAGGATGGGCCGGCCGAAAGCCCAGAAGCTCATCGCCACCAGGGATTCATCGGCCGTGACCCGGCGGTCGCAGGAGGTGAAGGGGGCGAGGCCGAGCCGATCCTCGCCGACCACGCGAAAGCCGGCCTTGGCGACTGTGCCGAGCGGCAGGTCATGGGCGGCCTGCATCACCTCCGGCGGCAAGGGCGGGTCGAAACGCAGCGCATCCGCCGCCAGCAGGCTGGTCGGCAGGGTGGCGATGACCGCGCGGGCGCGGATCGTGCCGAAGGGGCCTTCGGCGACGGCATGGCTGCCACCCCAGGCGAGACGGGTGACAGGGGCGGCAAGGCGGATCGGCAGCCCCGCCGCGAGCGCCACGATGAAGGCGCCGAGGCCATGTTCGGGCAGGCGATTGCCACCGACCAGGGCATTGGCGTGGAAATCCCTGAGGCTGATGCGCGCCACCGGCGCGGCGCTGATGATATCGCCCTGCCACTGGGCCATGGTGGGACCCCAGGGGCCAGCAAAGCCGGCACCTGCAGCGAGCGAAACATCAGGTCCAGCGGCTGCTGCCTCGATGCGGGCTTCCATCGCCGCCCAGGCGGCCAGGTAGGCCGCATCCTGCCGGGCCGTCACCGCTCGGCGGCCGATGCGGGTGTGTTCGCGGCGGACGGCGTCGGAATCGATCAGGGTCACGCCCTGCCGCGCGGCGAGTCCCACCAGCGGGTTCTCATCCGCGCAATGCAGCCAAGTGGCGCCGAGGTCATAGGGCGCACCGAGGGTTTCGGTGTTCGTCCAGGCCCGCCCACCGGGGCGTGGCCGGGCTTCCAGCACCGCCACGCTGCGACCGGCGGCCTGGATGGCCCGCGCCGCGGCGATGCCGGCGGCGCCGGCACCGATGACGAGGATATCAGGATCGCCGGGGAAGCTGTTCATGCCTCCTGAATGTGGGCGGCCAGGGCCTTCCGCAAGCTGACGATCCTGTGACAGCTTCAGTCCAGCCGCGCCCCGCTGATCTGCACCAGGCGCTGCCAGCGCGGCCGTTCGGATTCCGTCAAGGCGGCCAGGGCGGCCGGGCTTTCCGATAGGAAGGCGGTATAGCCGAGCGGGCGCAGGCGTTCGACCACCTCGGGCGTGCGCATCACCTGGGTCAGCGCCTGATGCAGCCGCGCGACGACGGGGCCGGGGGTGCCGCCGGCGGTCATGATGGCGTTCCAGCCGGTGAAATCATGCTCGCCGAGGCCGAGATCGGCGAATTCCCCCATGCCCGGCACCTGCGGCAGGATCGACAGCCTCTCCTTCGAGGAGACGGCGAAGGCGAGGAACTTGCCGGTCTCCACATGCGGCACCAGCGCCGGCATGACGTCGAACATCATGTCGATGTTCCCGGCCAGCAGGTCATTGATGGCGGGTCCGCCGCCGCGATAGGGCACGTGCAGGATCTGCGCGTTCGACGCCGCGTTCACTGCCGCGATGTTGATGTGGGAATTCGTCCCTGGGCCGGAGGAGCCCATCTTCACCTCCTCGGGATGCGCGCGGCTCCAGGCCACGAGGTCCCGGAAATTCGCCCAGCCCCGGCGCCGCGCCGTCTCCGCGTTCACCACGCAGAGCAGCGCGCCATTCGTCACCGCCGTCACCGGCGCCAGGTCCCTCACGGGGTCGAAGGGCATGCGGGAGGTCATGTACTGGGCGCCGGCCAGCAGCGAGACGCTGATGATGCCGATGACGGTGCCGTCCTTCTCGCCCTTGGCGACGGCATCCGCGCCGATCAGCCCGCCGGCGCCACCACGGTTCTCCACCACCACGGGCTGGCCGAGGGCCGGCGCCAGGCGTTCGGCGATCAGCCGGCCGAGGATATCGACGGCGCCGCCGGGCGGGAACGGCACCACGAGCCGGACCGGGCGGCCACCGCCCACGGTCTGGGCAAGGGCTGGCTGCCCAAGAACGGGCGCGGCCAGCACCGCACCACCCGCCGCGAGAACCCCACGTCGTCCGAACATCGACAGCCTCCTTCGTCGTTGGCGGCAGCCTGCGACGGAAGGGGCGGCGCCGGCAAGCCGCCTTCAGGCGAGCTTGAGCGTGCCCGGCGGAGGCAGCGTGGCGGCGCCACCCGTGGCCGCCGCCTCGGCGCCCTGGGACATGGCGTGGATCAGCACCGCGGCGGCGACGGACACGTTCAGGCTCTGCATCTTCCCGCTGCCCGGCAGCGTCACCCGATGGGTGCAGGCGGCGACGGTCAGGCCGGGCAGGCCGGTTTCCTCATTGCCGAGGACGAGCAGGAAGGGCTTGCCGCGTGGCAGCGCCTCCGGCGCCACGCCGCCACCGGCCACGGCGGCGACGGTGGTGAATTTCGGCGCCATGGCGCGCAGCGCGACGGCGGGGTTTTCCACCGCCATCAGCATCAGGTGTTCGAGCCCGCCCTCGGCGATGCGATAGGCCGCATCGGAAAGCCCGGCCTGGCGCGGATCGTTGGAGATCAGCATCCCCGTGCAGCCGAAGAAGGCGGCGGAGCGCGCGATGGCGCCGAGGTTGTGGGGGTTGCCGATGCCATCGAGCATCGGCAGCACCGGTGCGCCCAGCAGCGCCTG
Source organism: Acetobacteraceae bacterium (assembly GCA_947478535.1). The sequence continues at coordinate 20,535 of CANJXD010000006.1, read as the reverse complement.
CGGAAACGGCCCCTTGCCCAGCACCGGCGCATCCCGCGGCACGGCGACGGCGACGATGCCACCATGGTGTTCGGTGCCGGCGATCTTGATGATCTCCTCCTGCGTCACTTCCCGGTAGGGGCGATGGGTCTTGGCCATGATGGCGCAGAGCGGCCCGGCCTCCCGCCGCCGGGACGTCGTGTAGAACATCCGCAGCACGGCATCGGGCCGCGCCTCGAAGGCCGCGGTGACCGCGGCGGGGCCGCAGAGCCGGTCGAGGTCGGAATCGCGGTAGCCGGCCGCGGGGACGGCGGGGGGGATCTTCACGCTGTGCCTGTCTCGCGCGCCGTCTCGGGCTGCGCGTCCTTTACGTCGAGGAACTTCGCGCCTTCCTCACGAATCACCGCCGCCTCATCGTCATAGAGGAAGGGGAGGAAGGCGTAGCGCCGGCCCTGGGTGACCGGCCGGGCCTCATGCAGCAGGGAGCAGGAGAAGACAACAGCGCCGCCGGCCGGGGCGCGGTAGGTCTTTGGCCCGAATTCGGGAAAGCAGAGGTCGCCGCCCTCATACTCCCCGGTGTTGAGGTTGATGGTGCAGGCGAAGCGGCGATGCGCCGTGGCCTTGGTGGTATTGTCCCGATGGGCGCGGAAGAAACCCTGATCCGCCGCGTCATAGCAGGCGACGATATAGCGCTCGAGCCGCGTCACCCGGTACTGGAAGGCGCGCAGCAACTCCGGCGCCAGCCGAGCGGAAAGCCGGGCGCGGATGGCGGCCTTCAGCTCCTCATCCTCGATGATCGCGTCCTTCCGGCGCTTGTGGCTGCCATCGAGGATGCCGACGGTCTTGCCGCCGACATCGCGCATGAAGCCGCTCTCGCCGCCGCCCTGGCGGGCATACAGCTCGATCAGCCGGCGGCAGAAGCTGGGCTCGAAGATGCGGGGGACGATGAGGACGGGGGCGTGCAGCGGCACGCCGGCATGCTCGGCCGGCGGCGGCAGGGCGGCCAGCGTCGCCATCGCTTCCGCCCCGTCCTCCAGCGGCCAGACGCCGAAGACGCGCAGCATCGGGTCCAGCAGCAGCCAGCCGGTCCGCAGCGCGCCATCAGGCGCCACCGCGCGGAAGGCGGCGCGGGCGGCGCCGGTGTCATCCCACAGCACGCGATGGCCCTGGCCATCGGCGATGCGGGACAGGCGTTCATCCTCCGGGTCCGTACCGATGACGAGCATATAGGCGTTGACCGTATCGAGCCGCCCCGCATGCGGGGCGACCATCGCCACCAGGCGCTCCGCCAGTCCGGGCTGGCTGAAGGAGCCGGGGATGAGGATCATCAGCCAGCGCCCGGCCGTGGTGTCGAAGGCATAGCGCGGATTACTGCTGGACCGGGCATGGAAGGCCGGCACCGGTTCGCCCATCCGCAGGCCGGGGATGATCGCGGTCATGTCAGGCCACCATGGCGCGCAGCGTGGCGAGCAGAGCGTCTGGCACCTCCACCCCCTCCCCCGCCGCGCGGGCGGCGAGGGCCGCGCGTCGGCTGCCGGGCAGGCGCACGCCCGCATCGGCCTGCATGGCGGCGAGGAGGAATTCGACGCGATCGAGAAACGCCTCCCGCCCCGCCAGGGCACCGGGGTCGATGGCGATCAGGGCATGGCCGAGGCGGGGGCGGTTGCCTTCGTCCTGGAAGAAGCTATCGGCCTCGAAGCCGAAGGCGCTGCCGGTCAGGGCGCAGCACAGCAATTCGACGATCAGCGCCAGCAGCGCGCCCTTGGTCCCGCCCATCGCCAGCATCGCACCGGACAAAGCGGCCTTCGGGTCCGTCGTCGGGTTGCCCTCGGCATCCACCGCCCAGCCCTCGGGGATCGGCTTGCCGGCCTTGGCGGCGACCATGATTTTCCCGCGGGCGACTTCCGACAAGGCCATGTCGATGACCAAGGGCGCGGCATCCCGGCGGGGGAAGGCGGCGGCGACGGGGTTGGTGCCCATCAGCGCGCGGCGGCCGCCGGGCACCGGCATGGCGGCCGGCGAATTGGTGAAGGCGAGTGCCACAAGCCCCTGCCGTGCCAGCGCCGCGACGGGCAGCCCCATGGCACCGGCATGGTGGCTGTTGACGATGCCGAGGAAGGCGACGCCGTGGCTGGCCGCCCGCGCCACCGCCTGATCCACCGCGAGCGCCACGGCGGGATAGGCGAGGCCGTGCCGCGCATCGATAAGCGCGGCGCCGCCACGTTCGGCGACCACCGCCGGCACTGCCGCCCCATCCGCCCGGCCGTTGCGGAGAAACGCGGCATATTGCGGGACGCGGGACAGGCCATGCCCGGCTTGCCCCTCAGCTTCCCCGGCGACCAGGGCACGGGCCGTGAGCGCGGCCATGGCGGGGTTGGCCCCGGCGCGGGCCAGGGCTTCGGTGGCGAGGGATTCGGCTTCGGCGAGCGTCAGGCGGGGCATCGGCGCCTTCCTCAGGAGTTCAGGCCGAAGGCTGCCCGGCCGAATAAGCCGTTGAAGAACGGCGACGGCATGCAGGGAGATCGCGGGAGCGGTACCGCGATGTCCTTGATCGTAATCGAAATCACGCCTGCTGCGGCGGCAAGCTTCTTCCGCAGCGCCTTGTAGGCGGTTTCGGAACCATGGATCGACGCCGCCTTGCCGCCCTTCCAGCTGCCCACGAGAATGCAGCCATCCGTGTCCTCGGCGGTATTGCCGATATGAATGCGGATACCGGTGTAATTCGGCACGTTGATCAGTTCCGGTACCTCGCAGCCGCGCCCAAGTGCATCATAGTCCTGAGAGAATTTTGGACTGTAGCTCAGTTTCACTGTGTACTTACCGGCCGGAATCGCAGTCTTGCCATAAATTTTCTTGGTCCTGACCAAATCCTCCAGCGTAAAGCATTCGAATTCACCATCCAGTTCGAGGGTGCCGATGGTGGCGTCGTCGATCGCGTAGGTGCGCGTGAGCAGCATTTCCATCGCTAGGCTTCCTTCAGAACGTTGATCGGGTGAGCCCGGCAGCGCCAGGGCGCGGAGCCTTGATGGCCGCGTCACGCATCCGGCTTGATCTGGGCTTCGGTCACCAGGCTGGCCCAGCGGTCGGTTTCCTCCCGCACGAAGCGGGTGGAGCGGGCGGCGTCCCAGCCGAGGATCTGGAAGCCGGCTTCCCGCCCGCGGCGGGTGACATCGGCATCATGGATCGCGGCCTGGACGTCGCGTTCCAGGCGGGCCAGCAACGGCGCGGGGGTGGCGGCCTGGGTCAGCACCGCGGTCCAGTTCGTGATCTCAAGCTGCGGCACGCCCTGTTCGCGCACCGTCGGCACTTCTGGCACCAGCGGGTGGCGTTCCGCGCTGGTGATGGCCAGCGCCCGCAGCCGCCCGCCCCGAATCTGCGCCAGGCATTCCGGCAGGTTGGAGACCATGACATCCAGCGTCCCGCCGGCGAGGTCCGTCACGCTGGGCGCCCCGCCGCGATAGGGCACATGGGTCAGCTTGTCCCCCGCCCCGGTCACCTGGCGCAGCAATTCGAGGCCGAGATGCGGCGGAGAGCCATTGCCGGAGGACCCGCCGGACATCTGCCTCTCCCGCATCAGCGCCAGCAGGCCGCGCAGGTCCCGCGCCGGGGATTTCTCGGCATTCACCACGACCACGAGCGGCAGCGAGCCCAGCAACGACAGGACATGGAAATCCCGCCGGAAATCATAGGGCGCATTGGGGAACAGCGTGGCGTTGACGGCGTGGGTCAGCGTGATGGCGAGCAAGGTGTGGCCATCCGGCGGGGCCTTGGCGGCGATATCCGCGCCGATCAGCGCATTGCCGCCGGCGCGATTGTCGATGACGACGGCGCGGCCCCAGATATCCGACAGTTTCTGGGCGAGGAAGCGGGCCATGATGTCCGTCAGCCCACCCGGTGGGAACGGCACGACGTAGCGCGGGCTGCGATCGGGGAATGCGGATTGCGCGGCGGCCAGGCCCGGCAAAGCGAGCGTGGCGGCCAGGCCGAGGGCCGAACGGCGATACAGCATGGAGCCTCCCAGGTCTTGGTCTCGGGGAAGCTTGGACCGGGTGGCGCTCGGCCGTCCAGCGGCGATCAGTTGGGGCGGGCCTCGATGGCGGCGTGGCAGACCAGGTCATCGGCGATCGCGCGGCCGAGGCGGCGCGGGGCCACGGCGGGGGCGAAGGGCCAGAGTCCGCGATGGGTGACGGTGGCGGCAAAGCCAGCATCCTCGAAGGCATGCGCGATCTGCGACAGGCCGAGCCGGTTGCAGTAGAGCCCGGCGCGGGCGACGGCCGCACCCTCCCTGAACCCATCGGGCATGCCGAGGTGGCGCAGCCCGCCGCCGAGATGGTCATGGAAATCGATGGCGTGCAGGCCGAGCCCCTCCGGCGCCGTCACGCGGCGCAGCGCGGCGAGGAGGGGGGGCATGTCGGCCCGCCGTACATGTTCGAGCACGACCTCGGAAAAGGCCAGGTCGATGGAACCGGCAGGCACCGCATCCAGCGCCGCGGCGCCGCCGATCAGCAGGCGCGCGCCACAGGCGGCCAGCACATCCTCCCGCGTCGCGCAGGCAGAAAGCTCGGGCGGGGTGAGGCCGGCCTGGCGCGCGGCCTCCGCAGCCTGGCGGTAGGGGGCGAGGTCGCGCGGTGCGTCATCCTCCACATCCAGGTACCAGATCGGGCCGAAGCCGAGTGCGGCGGCGACCGGGGCGCGCAGCACCATGGCGCCGGGGCCGAGTTCGAGCACGGCGCGCGGCGCCCGGCCCGCCAGCGCGGTGAAGCGGCGCTGCCGCCAGGCCAGGGGCTCCACCAGGCGTTCCGGGGCGAGGGCGTGGAAGGAATGGCGCCGCAGGCCGATGGCGCGCCAGGCGGCGGCCGGCACCGGCAGCGCGCCGAGTGCGAGCTTGGCCGAGAGCTTCAGCCACCAGGGCGCGCGCGCGCCGGCCGCGTAGCCCGGGGCGACGGTCTGATCGACCGGCGGGCGGTCTCGGAGGGTCGCGTCTGTCATCCTGACAGGGGTGTAACGCGAAATGTGATCGCGGGCGACCTCGGGCCCCAAAAGGGTCAGCGTTCCGGGGAACGGTTGAACAGGATGGCGCCGGCGGCGCGGGCGGTGGCTTCGGTGCAGGCCACGGGGCCGGTGCGGCCGGCGAGGCGGGGATGGGCGGCGGCGACGGCGGCGAGGTCGCCATTCTCCGGCACCCGGACATGGGCGACGCAGGTGGCGCCTTCGGGGGTCCAGCCGGCCTCGAAGGCATCCTCCGGCGCATTGTCCGGCGCCTGGATGCCGACATGGTCATAGAGGTCGATCCGCATGCCGTCCCGCGTCCAGCCCCGCTCCGGCGTGCCATAGGCGGCGCGCACGAGGTTGGAACAGGCGGCGTGGAAGGGGGCGAGCGGGCGGCCATCCGGCAGGCTCGCCCAGGGGCGGTAGCCGAAGCGGATGCATTTGCCGATGGCGCCGGCCGAACAGGTCAGCCGCAGGGACCCATCCTCCGCGGGGTAGGGCATGGCGAGGCTTTCGCCCTGCGGGTCCGGCCGGCAATAGGGCTGCCATTCAGCCCCGGCGGCTCCGCCGCCCGACGCACGCGCGGAAAGGCCGAACAGCCACACATCGGTGGCGCGGCCGCCACCGGGCAGCGGGGGGGCATCATCGCGCCGCGCCGTGTCGATGCGCAGTTCCATACCCTCGAAGCGCAGCACGGCGCCGACCAGCGCGGCGCCGCGGAGATGCGTGCCATCCGAGAGATCGGCCCGGAAATCCCCCCCTTCCGCCCGCAGCCCGAGCAGGCGCGGCTGCGCCAGCGCGGGGGTGGCGAGGAGCAGGGCCAGCAGGGGCAGGAGGCGACGCATCGGGGCGGGTCCTCAGCGGGCGAGAAGGATGACGCCGGAGGGGAGGAGGATACCCTCCAGCATCGGCGCCGCATTCTGCGCCTCGGTGCCGTGCGCCGCGAGGCTGTTGAACTTCACGGTGTTGGCGAGCGCAGCGTTGAGCTTCACGCTGTTGGAATAGGCGGCGTTGACGGAGAGGCCGTTGGCGGAAATCTTCGCCTCGGCACTGCCGGCGAAGCCGGAGGTCAGGGCGGCGAGGGCGGCGGCGGCGATCAGGGTCTTGCGGATCATCGGGGCGTTTCCTGGGGCTGGTTGCGTTTCGGTGGGGCCTTTGTGACGGCCCCAGGTTTCACGAGGACTGCGCCGTGTTGCGCGACATGGCGCGATGTTTCGCGTGTTGCGCGGCCTATTCGGCCAGCAGCACCATGCCGGAGCCAAGCACGATGCTCGCCGGCGCCAGCGATCAGGGTCTCGCGGAGCATGAGGGCGCGTCAGGCCGCGGCCAGTGTCTCGAAGCCCAGGGCGCAGGCATGTTCCAGCGCCGCCAGCTCCGCCGCCGGGAGCGACCGCCAATCGGAGCCGGGGCGGCGGATCTGTGCCGCCAGGGCCTCGGTATCCACGCCGGGATCGCCTTGGAGCAGGAAGCGGAAGAAGCGATCCAGCGTCGGCGCCGGCTGCGCCAGCAGGTCCTCGTAGCGCAGCGTCAGCAATTGCCCGTCATCCAGCCCGGCCAGTTCCTCCAGCCCCGCCTTGATCTCGCCGGACCAGTAGAGGCCGGCGAGCGGCAGCGGGGTGACATCGGCGCGGAAGAAATCGGCGTCGAAGCATTCGGGCAGGTAGGGCACGAGTTCGTCGGGCAGGTCGGCCTCATCCCTGCGGTCCGCGCTCTCATAGGGATCGACGCCGAGGATCTCCGTGATCTGGGACGCCGCGAGCACCATGCGGAAGCCGTAGTGGCGGCTGATCGACAGGGCGGTGTCGCGCCCGTCGCGCACGATATGGACGAAGCGCGCCTCGGGGAAATGCTGCCGCAGCCGCCGCACGATACGCAGCGAACCGCCGGAGCGTTCGACCCAGAGCCTGGCGCCCATTCGCGCCCGCAGCCGGTCGAACAGCGCGGCATAGGTGCGCCCGATCGGCGCCTTCGGCAGATCCGCCGCCATCGCCGCCAGTTCCTCGAACAGCGCGTCCGGGTCATCGCTGAGATGGGCGAGGGTGGTGGCGAGGATGGCGGGGATGCCGCTTTCCGCCGTGAAGCGCCGGCCGGGACCGGGGCGGTACAGCGCCTCATCCATCATCACATCCTGGCGCAGCATCAGCGTCTGCCGGGGATGGATGGCGGCGAGCATCCGCCACAACTCCGGGCCATCGATCTCCTCCTCCGGGAAGGCCTCGGCGATGCGGCCGCCGAGGTCGGTGACGAAGACCCAGAATTCCGAGAGGCTCAGGATATCCGGATGCAGCGCGAGGAAGCGGGACAGCAGCGTGGAGCCGCAGCGGCCGGTGCCGACGATGAAGACCGGCGCCAAGGGTTGCGATGCCATGGCCGTCACCGCGCCACCGGAATGCCGCGGCGCTGCTGTTCGAGGTTGCGCGCATACCAGGAGACGAGGTTGCGCACCGGCGGCAGGCGGCGGCGCAGATCGGTGCGGCTGCCCAGCGCGCGGTCGGTGCGGCTGCGGTCGAAGACGCGCTCGGAGCGGATGTAGCTGCTGTAGAAATCCAGCCCCTTGTCGAATTGCTGGTCGAGCCATTCCAGCTCCGTATCGCCGCTGACGTATTCGGGTTCCTGGAAGCCGAGCTCGGTGGCGATGGCGGTCAGCGAATCCCCCACCGTGGGCGGCGCGTGCTGCGTCAGGTGATAAATGCCGGAGGCGCTGTCGCTGGTGCCGATATGCACGGCCTGGGCGGCGACGGAGTCGACCGGGATCAGGTCCAGCGGCGTATGCGCATCGGCGCGGATGCGGATGCGGCGGCGGCTCGACAGGCCCTTCTGCACCCGCTCCAGCACGCCGCGATACTGCATCATCTTGCGGGTGAAGCTGTAGAGGCCGGAGAAGGTGGTGACCGCCAGCGTCTGCGAATGGCCGACGACGATGGAGGGGCGGAAGACCCGCACCTCGAAGGCGTCACAGGCCTGCAGCATCGCCTCGGCGGCGACCTTGCTGCGCTCATAGTGGTTCTGCACCGCGCTGTCGTCGCGCGGGATTTCCAGCAGCTGGCCCTCGCGGCGGCCGGAGACATAGGCGGTGCTGATGGAGTTGAAGACGCGCACGCCAGCCTGGCGCGCGAGCTCGATGGCGTTGCGCGTGCCGGTGACGTTGGTTTCCATGATCTGGTCCTGGTAGCGGTCCTCGTAGCGGAGCGAGGCGGCGCTGTGCCACATCATGTCAGCGCGCAGGCCGCCGGAGAGATCGACGCCGCAGGCCGGCTGGGTCAGGTCCCCGGCCACGCCGCGGACGCGGTCGAAGGCGATGGTGGCGGGATCGCGCCCATAGACCGCGACGGCCTCGCGGAGCGAGCTGAGGAGGCGGGTATGCGCATCCTCCGTCTTGCCGGGCCGCACCAGGGCGACGACCTGGTCCGGGGTGTTGTCGAGGAGTTCGAGGATCAGCGCGCCGCCGACAAGGCCGGTGGCGCCGGTGACGAGGTGGGTCCTGGGGGAGGTCTTGCGGGGCATCGGGGTTTCTCGCTGTCTGCTGGTGCGTTGCGGTGCCAGCCTTTTGCCGAGATCCCGTTGCATGCGTGCTTCGCCCCGCGTCGCCGGGTTGCGTGATGTTGCGCGGCGCATGCCACATCATGTCATTTGTGGCGCGGCCCGCGGATGCGCGTCGCGCTACGGCGCTTCCAGTTGTTCCAGCATCGCCGCGATGTTGCGCCGGGCGCGGCGTTCGCGGTCGAGGAAGAAGCGGTCGGTATTGAACAGCCGGTCGCGCCACAGCAGGGCGCGCAGCGCGGCGGCGCGGCCCAGCGCATAGCGGTCTTCCGACAGATGCGCGGATTCGCGGCGCAGCGCGGCTTCATAGGCGGCGTAGCGCGCGGGGGGCTCGCCGAGGATGGCATTGTCCATGTCCAGCAGCAGGCCGGCATCGCCGCGCAGCGAGGCATCCTCCGTCTCCGGCATCTCGCGGCGCGTGACGGCCATGATCAGCGCCTCCGCCCGCGCCAGCATATGCGCGGGCATGGTGGTGCCGAGGTGGTGGCGCAGCAGGGCGGCGCTGGCGGCGCCATTGTCGGGGCGGCCGTGCTCGAGGATCGCGGTGTGGAACAGGATGGCGAGGATGAAGGCGGCGCGGTCGCCGATGGCGTGCGGCACTTCCTCCGCCATCGCCAGCATGCCGGCGATGCGGGACCAGTCATGGTGGTGGCGATGGGGTTCGCGGTGGCGGTGCTGCAACTCCGCGAGGATGGCCGGCGTCATGCCGGCCTAGCTAGCGCGGCCCGGCCGTAAAGGGGAGGCCGAGACCGGGAAGGTTACTCGGCCCGGAGGGTGAGGCCGTTCGGCAGGGTGATGGCGTTCGCGGGGGGCAGCTGCCCGGGGACGGCTTCGGCGCCACCGGGGGCGAGGCTGTTGTGGCGGACGCCGTTGAACTTGACGCCGTTGTGGCGAACCCCGTTGGCATCCACCTTCGCTTCGGCGATGCCGGCGGCGAGAGTGGTGAGGGCGGCGGCGGCAACCAGGGTCTTGCGGATCATCGGCGGCTCCTTCCGGCGTTGCGGTACGCCCGGGCGCGTGGCCCGGCGGCAACGTTCCGAAAGGGAGCCTATCCAGCCCGGCGGCTCGACGCCAGGATTTTCGTGGGGCCGGCGGCGCCGCAGCCGAGGAGGGGCGTGCGCGGCGGCCGCCTCCTCGGCTCACTGGGCCTGGAAGCTGACGCCATTCGGCAGGGTGATGGCGTGCGCCGCGGGCAGCGCATCCTGCATCGCTTCGGCGCCGTTCACGGAGATGCCGTTCTTCATGAGGCCGTTCCGGCTGAAGGCGTTGAGGTTGAAGCCGTTCATTTTGAAGCCGTTCGAGTAAGTCCTCGCTTCGGCGACGCCGGCGACGCCGGTGGAAAGGGTAGCGAGGGCGGCGACGGCGATCAGGGTCTTGCGGAGCATCGGGGTGGTTCCTGGGCCCAAGGGCAATTGGGTCTGCGTCTCGGTGAGACCGTTGTGCCGCCCCCAGGTTTCAGGATGACTGCGCCGTGTTGCGCGACAAGGCGCGATGTTTCGTGTGTTGCGCGGCCTATTCCGCCGGCAGCACCAGACCGGCGCCGCCTGCGAAGCCAGCGGTCGGGGCGGCGGTGGCGTTCAGGGGTGTGCGGGGTCGAAACCGTGTTTCGCGGAGAGGCGAATCGGTGTTTCGCGGGGGGCTGCGGGTGGGGAGGCCCCCTCACCCCACCCTCTCCCCCATGAAGAATGGGAGAGAGGGCTTTTATGGAATGGGGGCGGGGGCCCGGAGCAGCCCGGGTCTCAGGCGCTTTCGTAGATGCGGGTCAGGCTGAATTCGCGGTGGCCGAGGATCTCGGCCGCCGTGTATTCGCCATCCGCCGTGCGAAGCATGCAATCGAGCAGCGCCTCGCCCGCATCATCCATGTTCATCCGCTTCTGCAGCAGGCCCGTCACATCCACGTCGATATGCTCGGACATGGTGCGCTGGGTGCGCGGGTTGGCGGTGATCTTGATGACCGGGACGATGGGGTTGCCGATGACGTTGCCCTGGCCCGTCGGGAAGAAGTGCACGGCATAGCCGCTGGCCGCGCAGAGCGTGACCATCTCGGCCGCGGCGGAGCTGCTGTCCATGAACCACAGGCCGCTGCCCGTCGGGGCTTCCGCCTTGTCCAGCACGCCATCGACAATGCAGTGCTTGCCGATCTTCTGGATGTTGCCGAGCGCCTTTTCCTCGATGGTGGTCAAGCCACCCTCGATGTTGCCCTTGGTGGGCTGGCTGTCCGACAGGTCGGAGGTCTTGTTCTTCTCGACGATGTCCTGGTAGCGGTCGAACATGCGCTGGAACTCGGCGCGGATTTCCGGCGTGCGGCAGCGCGCGGCGACCAGGTGTTCGCCACCCGTCAGCTCCGTGGTTTCGCCGAACACCAGGGTGTTGCCGTTCTCCCACAGCTTGTCGAAGGCATTGCCGTTGGTGGGGCAGGACGCCAGGCCGGAGGTGGTGTCGGATTCCCCGCATTTGGTGGAAACCCAAAGGTCCACCACCGGCGCCCTGGTCTTCTTGAGCTTCGAGGCGTGCTTCACCATGCGATAGGCGGCGCGGGAAGCGCGGGCGATGGTGTTGATGTCGCCATGCTGCTCGATGCCGAAGAATTCGACCGGCTTGCCGGTGGCGGCGATGCCCTCGGCGATCTTGCCGGCCCAGCCGGGCTCGATCCCGATCACGACGACGGCGGCGACATTCGGGTTCGACCCCGTGCCGATCAGCGTCCGGAAATGCAGGTCGAGGTCATAGCCGAATTGCAGCCGCCCATAGGCGTGCGGGATCGCCATGCAGCCCTTGATGTTGTGGGCCACGGCCTCGCACGCCGCATTGGACAGGTCGTCCACTGGCAGGAGGAGGACGTGGTTGCGCACACCCATCCGGCCATTTTCGCGCCGCCATCCTTCGAAGGAGGCGTTCTTCAGGTTGATGCCCATGATGCCGCCCCCCTTACCAGCGCTTTGTCTTGACGTTGTGGACATGGGCGTGTTGCCCCGGGCCGATATCGGCCACGGCGCGCCCGATATCGGTGCCGTACTTGATGATGGTGTCGCCCTTCGCGATCGACTTCACCGCCAGCTTGTGGCCGATCGGGATGTCGTTCTGCGCCTGGAACTCGATCATCTTATCCTGGTCCATGATCCAGCCGGTCAACGGGGTGCCGGCCGTCAGGCCTTCCACAACCACCACGCCAACGCTGTCGCCTTCGTCATGGACGACGAAATGGATCGTCATCGCCTTCCCCCGGTGTTTCCTTAGAGCGCGCCACCCTAGGCGCGCGCCGCGCCCCCTTCAACCACCCCCCCGGAACATGCGATGGAAGGGAAGGCTTGAACGCAGCGAAGGGGGAAGCCGCAGATGGCGGGCGTATACTGGTACAATGGTCAGTGGACGACCGAGGAGCCGAAAGTGATCGGCCCGATGGACCACGCCTTCTGGCTCGGCTCCGTCATCTTCGATGGCGGGCGTTCCTTCGGCGGCGTGGCGCCGGACCTCGACCTGCACAGCGCGCGCTGCTTGCAATCCGCGCGCAACATGCTGATGAAGCCGACCATGACGGCGGCCGAGATCGAGGCGCTGTGCCGGGAAGGCATCCGCCGCATGGGGCCGGAGGCGGAGTTGTACATCCGGCCGATGTTCTTCGTGCGCAAGGGGCTGGGCGCCGCGCGGCCGGACCCCAACAGCACGGATTTCATCCTGGCGATCTATGACAGCCCGCTGCCGGCCTATCAGGGCTTTTCCGCCTGCATGGCGCCGCAGCGCCGCCCGGCGCCGGACCAGGCGCCGACCGATGCCAAGGCCGCCTGCCTCTACCCCAACGGGTCACGCGCCGCCGCCTTCGCGCATGACAAGGGGTTCGAGGCCGCGGTGGTCTGCGACCCCATCGGCAACGTCGCCGAATTCGCCCATGCCAACCTGATGCTGGCGAAGGACGGCAAGGTGATCACCCCCGCCGTCAACGGCACCTTCCTGGCCGGCATCACCCGCGCGCGCGTGATCGCCCTGCTGCGGGACGCCGGCGTGACGGTGGAAGAACGCGCCGTGAAGCCGGAGGAACTGGAATCGGCGGACGAGATCTTCTCCACCGGCAATTATGGCAAGGTGCTGCCCTGTTCCAATTATGGCGGCCGGGCGATGCAGCCCGGTCCGCTCGCCCAGAAGGCGAGGCTGCTCTATTTCGACTGGGCGGAGACGCATTGGCGGCTGCTGCCCAAGGCGGGGTGACGGCCCCGGGGGCTGATTCATTGCAATGGGTTAGCCCCCTGCCTACCCGTTAAGACCGCGTTTATCGCCGCTCCTCACCTTCGCCCCCGGGGATGGCCGGGCAACATTGTGCCCGGCACGCCCCAATGCCTTCCAGGAACCGCCCGCACCGGGCGGCGGCCGAAAAGGATTCCGGGCGACTCATGACCACCGACTTTTCCCACCTGTCCGTCCTGATCGTCGATGACGACCCGACGATGCGTTCCGCCATCGCCAGCGCGTTGCGCAGCGCGGGGTGCAACACCGTACGCCAAGCCAGTAATGGCGACAGGGCGCTGGAGGTGGTGCGACAAGGCCGTGTCGATCTGATCACCTGCGACTGCCAGATGTCACCCATGGATGGGCTGACCTTCGTGCGCCACCTGCGCCGCACGGCGGAGGGGGCGACCAAGCCTGTCATCATGCTGACGGCGAGCAACCGCCCGGAGGATGCCTGGGCCGGGCGGGAATTGAAGGTGGCGGCCTGGCTGGTGAAGCCGATCACGCCACAATCGGTCATCAAGCAGATCGCCGCCGTGCTCGGCATCAGTGCCGGCGCGCCGGTGCCGGAGGATGTGCTGGCCGAACTCGCCACCGCGTATGAGAAAAGACTGCCCGCCGAAATTCAGGTGATCGACGCGGTCGCGCAGCGGCTTAAGTCCCGGCCCGAGGCTTTTGACGACACCGTGCATGAGTTGGTGACGCGCCTGCATGTGGTGAAGGGGCAGGCCGGCACGCTGGGCTATGCGCTGCTCGGCGCCGTGGCGGGGGAGATCCACAACGTGCTGCAACAGGCCGAACGCCACCCAAGCGTGACGATCGGCTTCCGGGCGGAACTGCAGAAGCTCGTGCATTCCGGCTTCCAGGTGCTGCGGCTGATTGTCGAGAAGAATGTGCGGGGCGGCGCGGGTGCGGTCGGCATCAAGGTGCTGGGCGATATCGCCACCTTCGCGGACCCGCTGCGTGCCCGCATCACCGCCGCTGCGGATACGGAGGATGAACGCATCGCCGCGGTGACCGACCAGGCGTCCCTCACCGGGCGGCAGCAGCAATTGCTGGCGCAGCGCCGCATCCGCCTGCATCAGGCGGATGCCGACGCCGGCGGAGCGGCCTGAGGTGTCGCCGCTCGAAATCTCAACCGCCGCGCCGCGCCGGAGGCATCCGCTGGCGATGCTTCTGCGCCCCTGGATGATCCTGCCGCTGATGGTCGCGGCCATCTGGGGCGGCATCACCTGGCAATTGCGGGATGTCGAGGTGCAGGTGCTGCGCGCGACGGAGCGGGATACCGCCAACCTGGCGCGCAGCGTCGAACAGCACATCATCCGCACCATCGGCTCCGTGGACCAGGCGCTACGCTTCATGCAGGCAGCCTGGCGGCTGGACCCGGAGCATTTCGACCTGCTGCGATGGTCCGGATCCTATCTGGCCGGTGGCGGCCCGGGCATCCAAATGGCGATGATCGGCCCGGATGGACGGCTGCGCGCCTCCGACCTGACCAGCGGAGCCACGACGGCGCCGGTGGACCTTTCCGATCGCGAGCATTTCCGCGTGCATGTCGGCGCGACGGAGGACCGCCTGTTCATCAGCCGCCCCGTCCTCGGCCGCGTCAGCCAGCGCTACACTATCCAGCTGACCCGCGGCCTGCACGGCGCGGATGGCAGCTTTGGCGGCGTGATCGTCATCTCCCTGGATCCGGCGCTGCTCTCCGCAGCCTATGAATCGCTGGAACTCGGCGCCGGCAGCCTGATGCTGGTGGGGCGGGACGGGATCATTCGCGCCTGGGCGCCGCAGGAGGCGAGGCTGGTGGGCCAGCCGGTCCCACAGGCCCTGTCCCTTCTGCTGCAATCCGACATGCCCGGCCATTTCCGCGATGCCGCCAGCCTCGACGGTGTGGACCGGTTCATCAGCTTCAGGCCGCTCGACGAGTATCCGCTGGTGGTCGGCATCGGCGTCGAGGTGGAAAGCGCCCTGGCTGATTTCCGCTGGCTCCGCATGCGACTCTCGGCGGCCGGCGTCATCCTGAGCCTGGCGGTGTTGCTGGTGGGGCCGCTGCTGCTGCGCCAGCGCGCGCAACGCGCTCGGTCCGAACAAGCACTGCGCGATACGCTGCGCGGCATGGACCAGGGCGTCGTGATGTCCGGCACCGATGGCCGCGTGCTGGTTGCCAATGCGCGCGCGGGGGAATTGCTGGACTTGCCCCCCGGCATGGCGGATCGCGGGGCCCCCATCACACCCGTGCTACGCCGGCTGGGCCACCCGGAAGGCGATCATTCCAAAAGTGCCCGCCAACGATCCTTCCTGCGGACCCGCGCCGATGGCAGTCGCGTCGAGACCAAGGTGCAGCGGACGGAAGCGGGCGGCCTTCTGCTGACCTGCACCGATGTGACGGACCAGCGGGCCTCGATTTCCGCCCAGGCCGAGGCCCGCCGCGCGGCAGAAGCGGCCAGCCGCGCGAAATCCGAATTCCTTGCCACGATGAGCCATGAGATCCGCACGCCGATGAACGGCGTGATCGGCATGATCCAGGTGCTGCGCCATTCCGGCCTGAACCAGCATCAGCGCGACATGTGCGCGGTGATCACGCGCTCCGCCTCCGCCCTGCTGACGGTGCTGAACGACATCCTCGACTATTCGAAGCTGGAAGCCGGCAAGCTGGAGTTGGAGCCGCGCCCGGCCCGGCTGGAAGTGCTGATGCGCGACGTGGCGGAGCTGATGCGCCACGCGGCGGAGGCGAAGTCGATCGGCCTGTGGTTCCAGAACTGGTCCGAGCTGCCGCCGGTGATGATCGACCCGACGCGGGTGCGCCAGATTCTGTCCAACCTGCTCTCCAACGCCGTGAAGTTCAGCGACAAGGGCGAGATCGCCCTGACGCTGGAGACGGAGCCGGACCCGGAGGCACCGGAGACGCGCATGCTGGTCCGCATGTCGATCGAGGACCAGGGCATCGGCATGTCGGAGGAGGATGTCTCCCGCCTCTTCGTCCGCTTCACGCAGGTGGACAGCTCCTCGACCCGGCGTTTCGGGGGCACCGGGCTGGGGCTTGCCATCACGCAGGACCTGGTGCGGATGATGGGCGGCACGATCACGGTGGAAAGCCGCCCGGGCCTCGGCAGCGAATTCGTGGTGAACCTGTCGCTGCCGATCAGCACGGAGGAGCCGAAGGCGGACCAGGAAGCGGCGCCGGAGCTGGTGCCGGCGGGGCCGCAGCAGCATCTGCGCATCCTGGTGGCGGAGGATGATGAGGTGAACCGCGTGGTTATCCGGTCCCTGCTGGCGCCGGGCGGGCATGACATATCCTTCGCCGAGAACGGGTCGGACGCCGTGCATGCCGCACAGGGGCAGCCCTTCGACCTCATCCTGATGGATGTGATGATGCCGGAGATGGATGGGCCTAGTGCGACGCGCTGGATCCGCCGTGAGCCCGGCCCGAATCAGGCGACGCCGATCATCGCCCTGACCGCCAACGCCATGTCCGGCGACCGCGAACGCTATATCGAGGCGGGGATGGACAACTATGTCAGCAAGCCGATCTCGCGCCGCGATCTCTATACCACCATCGAGAAGGTGATCGGCGCCTGCGCCTTCCCGCGGGGCTCGATGGACCCGGTGGAGGCACCGCGGCCGGAGCCGGAGGCGGCGCCGGAACTCGCTGACGCCTTCGATTCGCTGCTGTCCGACCTGAAGATGTAGGGGCCCTACGCGGGCTGGTCCCGCAGCAGGGTTTCCAGCAACTCCCGCGTCGGCGTCGCGCCGTCCCGCGCGCGAAGCGCCCCGGCGGCGGAGGCGAAGCGCATGGTGGCCTCCACCGTCTGGTGTTCGGCAACCGCCAAAGCATAGGCGCCGTGGAAGACATCCCCCGCGCCGGTCGTATTCGTCGCCTGCACCTTGAAGGCCGGGGTCACGCGCGCTGTCGCATTCTCCGCCGTCAGCCAGAGCGTGCCCTTTTCCCCGCGCGTCACGCCGGCGACCTTGCAGCCCATCCCGATCGCCTTGCGCAGCGCCTCCACCGGCTTGAGGCCGGGCGCGAAATTGCCGAGGCCGGGGACGGAGAAGATCGCGTGGTCGACGCGCGGGATCAGGTCGAGCAGGATGCGGGTCTCGCTTTTCTCGCCATCGATGACGGTGGGGATGCCACGGGCCCGGGCGTAGTCCAGCGCGGCGGCGCTGCCTTCCGGCCAGCGCGGATCGCAGAGGAAGGACCCCGCCTTGTCCAGCAGGGAAAGCGGCAGCCAGCCGGGGTCGGTGCCGAGATTCTCTCCGCGATAGGAATAAATACTACGCTCCCCGACGGGGTCCACCAGCACGGCGGACACCGGCGTGCGGGCATTCGGCGCCTGGTGGCAATGCGCGACATCCACCCCCTGTTCGGCCAGGGCTTCCAGCAGCGGCCGGCCGTTCAGGTCATCCCCCACCCGGCCCCAGAAGATGCAATGCCCGCCAAGCCGGCTGACCGCGATGGAGGCATTGGCGGCAAGCCCGCCAGCGCCGAGGGTGTAGGAACTGGCGCGGTTCTTTGAGGGGGGCTGCACCACATCCTCGACATGGAAGGTGTGATCCATCACGACGGAGCCGAGGCAGATGACGAGAGGGCGCGCATCGGGCGCGCGCAGATCGGGGGAGGTCATGGCGCCTAGGGTTCCATCCCGCGGGGTACCGCGCCAAGCGAAGATTCCGATTCCCAGCTGGTTAAGCGCGCGGATCCTGCATCTGGACGCGGAAGTGATGGTCCTGGACAAGCCCGCGGGCCTCGCCGTGAGCGCGCGGCAGGGGGAAAGCCTGGAGGGCTGGCTGCCGGCGCTGCGCCTCGGCAAGGGTCGGGACCCGCAGTTCGCGCATCGGCTGGACATGGACACGGCGGGCTGCCTGGTGCTGGGGCGGACGGCGCCGATGCTGGCGCGGATCAACCAGCTTTTCGCCGAACGGCGCGTTGCCAAGACCTACTGGGCCGTGGTGCGCGGCGGTCCAGCGGCCGAGAGCGGGGTGGTCGATGCGCCGTTGCGAAAAATCAGCAGCGCGGCCAAGGGCTGGCGGATGGAGGTGCATCCCTCCGGCGATGCCGCGCGGTCCCCCTGGCGGGTGATCGGGCGCGGCGAGGGCATCGCGCTGCTGGAGATGACGCCGGAGACCGGGCGGACGCACCAGCTCCGCGTGCATTGCGCCCATCTCGGCTGCCCGATCCTGGGGGATGCGATGTATGGCGGCGGTGGCGGCGGGCTGCATCTGCTGGCCCGGGCCATCGCGCTACCGTTGGACCCGGCGCTGCGGGTCGAGGCTCCGGTGCCGGACCACATGCGCGCCGCTGTCGCCCGATGTGGCGCTACCTGACGCGCAGATCCGCCCGCGCTGCCGTGCCATCGGCGTCCAGCACGGTGATGCGGTAGAAGCCCGGGCCGGGCGGGACCCAGGCGGCCTCGCGCCGCGCCCTTTCATGGGACAGCGGCGCGCCATCGACCAGGAAGACCAGCGGGCGGCGGCCGCCGGTGGCGCGCAGGGTGACCGATCCGGCGCCTTCCACCAGCACGGCGCCGGGCATCGGGAACAGCAGTCGCAGGCGGTCCGCGGCTTCGGCGAAGGGCGTGGCCACAGGGCGAACACGCAGCGCCGGCAGGGGCGCCTCGGGCAGCAGGGCAAAGACGCGGGCGAGGTGCGGCAGGGCGGCGTTGCGGCCGGTCAGGCCCGGGATCGGCGTGCCATCGGGGCGGCCGATCCACACCCCCGCGACATGGCGGCCATCCATCCCCACCGCCCAGGCATCCCGCCCGCCCCAGCTCGTGCCGGTCTTCCAGCCGATGCCGGCCGGGCCGCCACCGGGAAAGGGCTGCACGAGGATGCCGGTGACCGAGGCCGCCGCCGCCGGTGCCACCACATCGACCCGCGCTGGCGAGCCGCCCGGCAGGGGCGTCAGTGGCGCGGCCCGGCCGCCATCGGCCAGCAGGGCGTAGAGCCCGACCAGCTCTCGCAGGTTGGTCCCGGCGCCACCAAGCGCGAGCGGCAGGGAAGGCTCCGCCCCGGGGGCGAGGCGCGGCGGGCTGCCCGCGGCCTTTAGCGCGGCGGCGTAGCGCAGCGGCCCGATCTCCTGCAGCAGGGCGACGGCGGGCAGGTTGAGGGATTGGCGCAGCGCATCGGCCGCCGTCACACGGCCGGTGAATTCGCGGGAGAAATTCTCCGGCGCGTAGTCGCCGAAGCGGAAGGGCAGGTCCGCCACCAGCGTCTCCGGCCGCGCCGCCCCGGCCTCGAAGGCCATGGCGTAGAGAAAGGGCTTCTGGGCCGAGCCGGGGGAGCGGATGGCGCGGCTGAGGTCCAGCATCCCGGCGCGGGATTCGACGCCGAAGCTGCCGCCGACCAGGGCGCGGATCTCCCGGCTGGCGATCTCCGCGATCACCAGCGCCGAGGCCGCGCGGTCCGGCTGGTTGCGGAGCGCGCCTTCCGCCACGGCCTCCGCCGCGCGTTGCAGGTCTCGGTCCAGCGTCGTCGGGATGCGGGCGCCAGGGGCGGCACCGCGCGCCACTTCTCGCGCCAGATGCGGGGCGAGGCGCGGCATCGCTTCGCGCCGCGCAGGCACCGGGGAGGCCAGGGCGATGTTCCGTTCATCGTCGCTGACCGCACCGGCGCCCGGCGCGCGGGCGAGCAGCACAGCATCGCGGGCTTGGCGGG
Organism: Acetobacteraceae bacterium; assembly: GCA_947478535.1. The sequence goes on along the minus strand of CANJXD010000006.1, from coordinate 1,152 downwards.
CGGCCTCCGGATGGCGATCGGGGCGGAGTGCCTCGGGCCGGCGCGCGAGCGCCACGAGCAGCGCGGCATCGGCGGCATCGAGCTGGACGGGCTGACGGCCGAACCAGGCGAGCGAGCCAGCGCGCAGCCCTTCGAGATTGCCGCCCTGCGGCGCCAGGGTCAGCCAGATGCCGAGGATTTCGTCTTTGGTGAAGCGGAGTTCGAGTTGCAGGGCGCGGGCGATCTCGATGAGCTTGCTGCGGAGCGTCCGCGGGCGCGGTTCCAGCAGCCGCACCGCCTGCATCGTCAGCGTCGAGCCACCCGAGACGACGCGCCCTGCCCTCACCCATTGGATCACGGCGCGGCCGAGCGCCACAGGATCAACGCCGGGATGTTGTCGGAAGCGCCGGTCCTCCGCCGCGATGAGCATGGCGACGAGATGCGGCGGCACATCGGCCACCGCCGCCGGCAGCCGCCAGGTGCCACCGGGCACGGGCAGGACGGACAGCGTCCGCCCCTCCCGATCCAGCACCTCCACGCCGGAGCGCAGGCGCGAAAGGTCCGGCGGCAGCATGCGGTCCAGCGCAAAGGCCGCGGCGCCGAACGCCGCCAGCCCCAGCGCGGCGCTTCGCGCCTTGCTTTTCAGGCCCGCCCGCGCCGGGCGCGGCCGCCGGCCGCTGGGCTCGCCGCACGCCCGGCGGGCCGCATTCGCGGCCTCGGCCGGCATTGCCGGCCGCGACTTTCCGGGCCCTCAAGCGCCGGGCGCGGCCTCCGGCCGCTGGGCTCGCCGGACTTCCGGCGGGCCGCATTCGCGGACTCGGCCGGCATTGCCGGCCGGAGGTCGGTCGGTTCCGCCGTCGGTCTCACTCCGCCGGCAGCACCACGATACGCGCCACGTTCTGCCGGCCGAAGACGCCGGGGCGGTACATGTCCTGGGCCTCCAGCCCCGGCAGTTCGAAGCGGCCCGGGGTGACGGCGCGGATGCGGACGGCGAAACGGGCCAAGGGCCGCTCCGGCGTCAGCTCCACCGCGGCGGAGAAGCGGTCATCGCGGGCGAACTGCACGTCCGGGTCGGTCAGCGTGCCAATCCAGCCCATGCCCTGCACTTCCCCCGGGCCGAGGCGGCCATTGATCTCCCACCCCGCTGGCAGGCCCTGCATGACCATGGCGTGG
>CANJXD010000005.1 GCA_947478535.1 Acetobacteraceae bacterium | reverse complement strand
TTCACGGAAAGCCCGGGCCGCGCCGGCAGCGCGCCCCGCGCGGCGCGGCCGATCGCTTCGCAGGCGGCGTGGTAGGAAGCGAGGTAGCGCCGCGCATCGGCGGCCGTGCGCGCGCCCTCCCCCAGCATGTCGAAGGAATGGCGCGTGCCGGCGGGCGCCGTCGCGGCGCGGGCCAGGGCATCGCCGATCGTCTCCCCCAGCACGAACTGCCCGCCCATCAGCCGCACGGCGCGGCGGGCGGCGGCGCGCACGGCCGGCACGCCGAGCCGCCGGACCATCGGCGCCAGCACACCCCCAGGCGTCTCCCCCGGCCCGACCAGGCGGGCGCCAATGGCCAAGGCCCAGCCCGAGGCGGCCGATAGCGCACCGAGACCCGGTGCATGGCGTTCCCAATCGCCCTCGGCCAGCTTTTCGGCGATCAGCGCATCGGCCGTCGCATCATCCGGCACGCGCAGCAGCGCCTCCGCGAGTGCCATCAGGGCCAGGCCTTCGCGGGTGGAGAGCGGCCAGCCCCGCAGCACCTCCTCCACCGCCAGCGGGCCACCGCCTTCCCGCGCCGCAGCGGCAAGCGCCAGGGCCAGGGGGGCGGCGTCCGGCAGGGGCGCGGGGGCGGTGGCGAGGAGGCCGGCGCGGGCGGCTTCCTCAGCCTGGGCGTAAGGGGCAGCGAAGGGGGTGATCATGGGAGGCAGGATCGGGGTGGCGGGGCCGTTGATCGAGCGGCTATTTTCGCCAGATCGCCGCTGTATCCACGGAGAATGCGCCCTTGGACCGTGAAATCACCGAATCCCCGTTGGATCGCCTGGACCGGCGACTGCTGGAACGCCTGCAGCGCGAGGGCCGGGCGACCATCGCCGAGATCGCCGCCGCCATCGGCCTTTCCCCCAGCGCCGCCTCCGAACGCCTGCGCCGGTTGCAGGCCGAGGGCGTCATCACCGGCTTCGGCGCACGGCTGGATGCGGGCAAGGTCGGGCTCGGGTTGCTCGTCTTCGTCGAGATCAGCCTGGACCGCGCGACGCCCGAAGCCTTCGACCGCTTCGCCACCGCGGTGAAGCGGCTGCCGGAGGTGCTGGAATGCCACATGGTGGCCGGTGGCTTCGACTATCTGGTCAAGGCGCGGGTGCGGGACATGGCGGCCTATCGCCGTTTCCTCGGCGATGCGCTGCTCAGCCTGCCCGGGGTGAAGGGCAGCCACACCTATGCGGTGATCGAGGAGGTGATCGCGGAAGCACCGTTGCCGCTGCGATAGCGTGGCGCCGATCCGCCATACCGGGCGGCGAAACGTCATTCTTGCGGCCCGCCCGGCGCCTGAGGGGCACGAAGGTGAAGCCTTCGTGCCGTTGATATCAGGTCGCGATCTCGATCAGCACGGGGACGTGGTCCGAAGCCTTCTCCCAGCCCCGCGCATCCTTCAGCACGGTATGGCTGCGCAGGCCGCCGGCGAGGTCGGGCGAGACCCAGACATGGTCCAGCCGCCGGCCACGATCGGAAGCGCGCCAATCCGCGGCGCGATAGGACCACCACGTATAGAGCTTCTGGTCCGCCGGCACGAAGTGGCGCAGCGCGTCATGCCAGGCGCCGGCCGCCATCATCGCGGTGAGCGCCGCGGTCTCCACCGGGGTGTGGGAGACGACGTCGAGCAACTGCTTGTGCGACCAGACATCGTGTTCGAGCGGCGCGATGTTGAGGTCTCCCACCAGCACCGCGCGCCGGAAGCCGCCGGCGGCGTGGCGCTGCGCCGACCAGGCGGTGGCTTCCGCCACGAAATCCAGCTTATGCGCGAATTTCGCGTTCTTCTCCCGGTCGGCGATGTCGCCGCCCGCCGGGATGTAGAAATCATGCAGCTCGACCGGCCCGCCGGGGGCGTCGATTTCCACCGCCAGGTGCCGGCAATCCCCCTTGCCGCACCAATCCGGGTCCGCGCCGTCGCGCATCGTGAAGGGCAGGCGGGAGAGGATGGCGACGCCGTTGTAGCCCTTCATGCCGCGGATGGCGCGATGCTCGAAGCCGAGCGCGGCAACCCCCTCATGCGGGAAATGCTCGTCGGGGCATTTGGTTTCCTGCAGGCAGATCACGTCGGGCGAGAGCGCTGCGACGAGGTCCTTCAGCAGGGGCAGGCGAAGCCGGACGGAATTGATGTTCCAGGTGACGATGCGCAGCGGCGCCGCCGCCGAGATGGTCGCCGGGGCAGCCTTGGCTGCCCCCTCCGCCGCCCCTTTCTTCCGCCCGGCCATGCCCGTTCAGACGATCTTCGTGGTGATCGTGCCGACGCCCTCGACGAAGCCTTCCAGCACGTCGCCCTTCACCACGGCGGCGACGCCTTCGGGCGTGCCCGTCATGATGAGGTCGCCCGGCTCGAGCCGCACGAGGGAGGACAGGTTGGCGATCACTTCCGGGAGCGACCAGATCAGCTTGGACAGGTCGGAGGTCTGCGTGACCTTGCCGTTCACCTTCAGCTCGATCTTGCCCTTGGAGGCATCGATGCCGGCGGCGGGGACCAGCAGGCCCATCGGCGCGGACTGGTCGAACCCCTTGCCCATGTCCCACGGGCGGCCGGTCTTCTTCGCTTCGTTCTGGATGTCGCGGCGCGTCATGTCGAGGCCGCAGCAATAGCCCCACACATGCTTCAGCGCATCGGTGGTGGAGATGTTCACCCCACCCGTGCCGATCGCCACCACCAGCTCCATCTCATGGTGCAGGGACTTGGTGACGGAGGGATAGGGCATGTCGGCGCCGTTGATGACGACGGCATCGGCAGGCTTCGTGAAATAGAAGGGCGGCTCCCGCGTCGGGTCGGAGCCCATCTCGATCGCGTGTTCGGCATAGTTGCGGCCGACGCAGAAGATGCGGCGCACCGGGAACAACCCGCCGCCCTGGACGGGCAGGGCCGCCTGCGGCGGCTGGGGGATCACATACTCGGCCATGGACGGTCCTTGCGCTTGGGTGATGCCCCCCGCAGCTATGCCAAGCCGGCGATCCGCGCAAGATCATGGGGTGACGGTCCCGCAACCGATTGCGCGGTGGCCCGGTCGCTACTGCACATGCTCCACGCTCAGCATCGGCACGCCTTCACCCACCCATTGTTCGCTGCGCACCACCGCGCCGCCTTCGACGGGGGCCCAGAAGCGGTTGGTGAAGCCGATGCCGCCCCCGGCGCAGCGTTCGGAGACCACCACGAAGGCGCCGTCCTGTCGGCCTTCCAGCCGGCATTCCAGCGCCACGCCGAAGCGCATGGAGGCCGGATCGCGCGCCGCGCCCTGCAGGTCCACCACCCGCCGCGACGTCGCCTGGCGGCCGAGCAGGGCAGCGGGGTCCTCCAGCGGGTCCGCCCCGTCCAGCCGGGTGGCCACCAGCATCTGGCCGAGGCCGGCCGTGGCGACGATGCGCGCCCCATCGGTCGCCATCGCCAGCCCACCATCCGCCCGCCAGAGCCGCCGCGCGCCGGTTGCCTGCACGGCCACGAACGTCACGGGCTGGCGTCCGCCCTGGACGATCAGGGCCGGGCCGGGGACGCGCTGCACCACAGGCAGCGCTTCCGGCCGCGCACGCAGCGCCTCCGCCAGCGGCGTATCGCCGCAGCCGGCCAGCAGCACCAGCGCCAGGGCGGAGCAGGCACGCCTCATGCCGGGCGTGCCGAAGTCCGCGCCTGGAACACCGTCAGCAGCACCGCCATCCCGATGCCGATCCAGTGCGGGAAGGGGATCACCCCCGGCGCCAGGGCATCGAGCGAAGCGGGGAAGATCATCAGCACCCCCGCGAGGGTCAGCCCCATGCGTTCCCACCAGGTCAGCGCCCGGGTCAGGAAGCCCTGGCAGGCCGTCGCCAGCGCCGCGAGGCCGAGCGTCGCCAGCAGGATCTGCCAGGCGACATCCATCCAGGTCATCGTGGGGGTGAAGTTCAGCAGCAGCGCGACGCCCTCGGGATCCGTCACGAAGACGAAGGGCAGCACGAAGGCGGGCAGGGTGTATTTCCACGCCATCAGCGTGGTGCGGTACGGCCCGGCCCCGGTGATCGCGCTGGCCGCGAAGGGGGACAGCGCGGTGGGCGGCGAGACCTCGCTCAGCACGGCGTAGTAGAAGACGAACATGTGGGCGGCATAGTCCGGGACGCCGAGCTTGATCAGCGCCGGCGCCGCGACCACCGCGCAGATGATGTAGCTGGCCGTTACTGGCACGGCGAGGCCGACGACCCAGACGATCAGCGCCGTGTAGATGGCGGTGATCACCAGGCTGCCGCCCGCCGCCTGGATCGCGATATCGGAGAATTTCAGCCCGAGCCCGGTCAGCGTGATGACGCCCACGATGATGCCGGCGGAGGCGCAGGTGGCGGCGATGCCGATGGACTGGATGGCGCCATCGGCCAGGGCGTTCACCAGCTTGCGCGGCGTGATCGCCGTCTCCCGCTTCAGCCAGGACAGCACGACGGCGACGATGGTGGCGTAGAGCACGCTCAGCGTGGCCGAATAGCCAACCGCCATGAAGGCGACGATGGCGATCAGCGTGGAGAAGTGGAAGCCGTATTCCCGCATCAGCTTGCCGACGGGATCGACCTTCATCGGCACCGGCGGCACCGCGTTCGGGTCCGCCGCCAGCCGGGCGGCGATGCGCCGCTGGTCCAGTTCCACCATGAACAGGAGGGAGGCGTAGTAGAGGCAGGTCGGCACGATCGCCATGACGATGACGTCGAGGTAGCCGATCTTCAGATACTCCGAGATCAGGAAGGCCGCGGCCCCCATCACCGGCGGCGACAGGATGGCACCCAGCCCCCCCGCCGCGAGCAACCCGCCCGCATCATCCGGCCGGTAGCCGACTTGGCGCATCATCGGCCAGGCGACCGTGCCGAGCGTGACGGTGGTGGCGACCCCCGACCCCGACGGCCCCCCCAGCAGGAAGGAGGACAGCACGACGGTGCGCCCTGCGCTGGAAGGCTTGCCGCCGGTCAGGCTGAAGGAGAAATCGACGAAGAATTTTCCCGCGCCCGTCGCCTGCAGAATGGCGCCATAGATGGTGAACAGGACGATCAGCGTGGCGGAGACGTCGATCGCCGTGCCGAAGATCCCCTCCAGCGTGATGGTGATGTGCGGGATCAGCCGATCCATGTCGTAGCCCTGGTGGCGCCAGGGCGGCATCAGATAGTTGCCGAAGAAGCCATACAGGAGGAAGCCGATGGCGACGGCGGGCATGATCCAGCCCGTCGCGCGGCGCGTCACTTCCAGCACCAGGGCGATCAGCATCCAGCCGACGACGATGTCCATCGGCTCGGGGAAGACATAGCGGTCCTGCAGGTCATCGCCGCCGGCGATCAGATACCAGATGCAATAGATGCCGGCCGCGATCAGCGCCCAGTCCCAGACCATGACGCGGTGGCGAAAGGTGCGGGAGATGGGGAACAGCGCGAAGCCGAGCACCATCGCGAAGCCGACATGGACGTAGCGCAGCGTCGTCGTCGGCACGATGTCCCACGCCGCCCACAGGTGAAACAGGCTCATCGCCAGGGCGACGGCGACGGCGGCATGGCCCAGCAGGCCGGGCAGGCGGTTGAGCGCGCCTTCCTCCTGCTCGATCAGGGCTTCCACCTTCGCAGCCGTGTCGGCATCGAGGGCACCCGGGGCGATCTCGGGTGGTAGGTTGCTGCCGCTCATCGGGGGATCGATCTGCTGGAGGTGGCGAGACGGGGAGTGGAGAGGCTCGGCGAGGGGAACTGCCCCATCTGCGCGCCACCAGTGGCAGCCTGAGGCGTCGGCGATGCAGGGGGAAGACCTCCCCCTGCCAGGCACGCAAGCATCACGCCAGCGTCGCACCCTGCGCCCGCCAGAAGGCTTCCGCGGCGGGGTGCCACGGGATGCCGGCCGCGGCGGTCTTCTGGGCGGCGAGGTTGAAGTTGCGGGCTTCCGCGTGGACGCGGGCCCAATCCTCCCGGCTGCCCCAGGTCACGCGCAGGATGTTGGCCACCATCTCCGCGCTCATGTCATCCCGGACCGCCAGGATGTTGGCCACGGAAAGCTGCTGGTTGTCCCGCGCCTGGCCGGGATAGGTGCCGGCGGGGATCGCCTCGGGGAAATAGACGGGGCCGTTCTCCGCGACGATGCGGGCATGCGTCTCGGCGTGGTCCACCAGCTGGATGGTGGTGCCCGGCGTCGCCGCCAGGTCGGTGATGGCGCTGGTCGGCACGCCGGAGACGAAGAAATACGCGTCGAGCTTGCCGTCGCGGATGGCATTGGTGGATTCCGCCGGGGACAGGCGTTCGCGCGCGCGGAAATCCTTCTCGCGGTCCAGGCCCGCGGCGGCGATGACGCGGAAGGCGAACAGCTCCGTCGCCGAACCGGGCGCACCGGTCGAGATGCGCTTGCCCTTGAGGTCCGCCATGGACCGGATGCCGGTGGCCGTCGTCGTCACGATCTGCATGCGGTTGGTGTAGAGCACCGCGATGGCGCGGGCCGGCACGGTGCGGCCGCGATACGGGCCGGCGCCGCGGATGCCATCGACGGCGGCATCCACCTGGCCGAACACCATGCCAACCCGCCCGGCGCCGAGCAGCTGGAAGTTCGCGACGGAACCACCGGTGACTTCCACCGTTGCCGACATGCCGGGAATGCCGCGGGACAGGTAGTTCGCCAGCGCGCCACCCAGCGGATAGTAGACGCCGCCCGTCGTACCGGTGGCGATCGCCATCTGGGTTGCCGCCTGCGCCTGCGCCATGCCCGGCATCGCCAAGCTTGCCGCGCCCGCGGCGGCCCCGGCGGCGAAAGCACGTCGGCCGATATTTGTCGTCATCATCTGGACCCTCCCGTTGCTTGTGGGACCAGCAATACAGGCGCGCCGCGTGTCGCGGAAGCCTGCCGTTCTTGGGGGGCGTGTTGCTTGACCTGTGTCAAGGCACCGTCGCTTGGCTCGGCCTAGGCTGCGCTTGTGTTGGAACCTAGAATTGGAGGGATTGCCATGACCAGCCTTCGCGCCCGCGACCTGATGACAACCGATGTCGTCACCGTGCCGCCGACCACGCCTGTCATCGCCATCGCCCGCCTCCTGTCCGACCGCGGCATTTCCGCCGTGCCTGTCGTGGATGGAGAGGGCAAGGTCCTCGGCATCGTGACCGAGGCCGACCTGATCCGCCGCCTGGCGGGCGCGGAGGATCGCCCTGCCGGTTGGCTCGTGGCCATGTTCTCCAACCCGACCCGGGACGCGGATCGCTACGCCCGCACGCATGGCGCCCTGGCGGAGGAAGTCATGTCCGCCGGCGTTGTGGCCGTGGAGCCGGACACCCGCGCCTCCGCCATTGCCCATACGATGGAGGAAAAGGGGATCCGCCGCGTGCTGGTGACGGAAGGCGGCAAGCTGCGGGGCATCGTCTCCCGCGCTGACCTGCTGCGGGCCCTGGTGGCGCCGGCGCCGTCGGCCGAGGGGGAACTGTCCGATGACCGCATCCGCCGGGCGGTGCTGGCGGCGATGAAGAAGGAACCCTGGGCGGACACCTTCTACGCCCTGGTCGATGTGCGCGACGGCGTGGTGGAATTCCACGGCTTCAGCCGCAGCGGCGCGGTGCAGCGCGGCCTGCGCGTGCTGGCGGAGAACGTGCCGGGCGTGAAGGGCGTGGTGGACAACACCCAACCCATGCCGACCTATCTGTTCGCCGCCGCCTGACGGCGCGGGTGCCGTTTCCCGGCGCGGGGATTGCTCCGCCGCGCCGGGGCCTTTTCGCGTCTCAGTAGCCGCGGCGACCGCGATTGCCTGTCAGTAGCCGCGGCGACCGCGATCGGCTGTCAATAGCCGCGGCGACCGCGGCCGGCTGTCAATAGCCGCGGCGACCGCGGCCGGGGCCATCCGACGGGTCGCTATCGGTCAGGCCACGCCGCACCGTGCCGCGGCCACGGCCAGGCCCATCCGACGGATCGCTGTCCGTGACGCCGGTGCCGCGAGAGCCGCCACGCCCACGGCCGGGGCCGTCGGAGGGGTCGCTATCCGTCACGCCGCTGGTGCGGCGCACCGTGCCACGCCCGCCACCCGGCGGATCATTCGGGTCATTGTCGCTGGCGCCGGTGCGCCGTGCATAACCACCACGGCCGAAGCCCGGCGAGTCGTTGGGGTCCTGGTCGGTGACACCACTGCCGCGATGGCCGCCGCGGCCATTGCCCGGCGCATCATTCGGGTCGCTGTCGCTGATCCCGGTGCCGCGGCGCGCCACGGGTTGCTGGTAGTAGACAGGCTGCTGCTGTGGCACGCAGGCCGCGAGCGCCGGCGCCGCGCCACCGATGGCCGCAAGGCGGAAAACGAACAGCCGGCGACGCAGCGGCGCCTTGCCGTCATCCTCCTGCACGACTGCGGGCACCACCGCCGGATCGGTCGGGTCGGGTTGGTCCTTCATGCGATTTCCTCCCAAAGGCCGTAACACCCTGGCCGGGCAATCATGGCATGCGCAGGGAGCACGAGGGGGGGTGAAGACATCGTAACACCCAACCAGTCTCGCACGCCTGCCCGTCCCGGAAGCCGCGGCCAGTCATCCGGGGGCCGGTTGCTGACCGGCGCACCTCACATCACGAGGCGGTGGCGCGCCAGGGGCATTTCCCGGATTCTTCGCCGGAAGGCACATTTTTTCGTCAGCGCCGGCGCCACCGAACCGCGATGCGGTTGCGCCGGGCCGGCCCGCTTGCCGCACCGCGCGACCAAGGCGGCGCCGATACCCGAGGCCATGATCAAGGCAGCGTCGGCATCACCACGATGGTGACGGCGCGGGACCCGGGTTCGGTCTGCCGGCCGCTATAGGCGCCGACGCGGGCTTCCGCCCGGATGCGATCCCGCTCGATCCCCTGTTGCGACAGCGCCAGCGCCACGGCGCGGGCGCGCTGCGCGGCAAGCGTGGTGGAACTGCCGGCCCCGCCGCGCCGATCAGCATGGCCGAGCACACAGATGTTGCGGTCCCGGTCCCCTTCCGCCAGCGCCGCCGCCGCCGAGAGGGCGCTGCGGGCAGCATCCCGCAGGATGGCGCTGCCGCCGGCGAAGGGCACCGCGAAGACATCATCCTCCAGCGCTTCCGCGCCGACGCAGGAAAACGACCGTGGCTGCGCCAGGGCAGGCGGGGCCAGGGCAGGCAGGGCCAAGGCCGCCAGCGCGACGGCGGCGAGGAGCAGCGCGCGCCTCATGCCGCCGGCACCAGCAGCCCGGCAGCCACCATGCGGGCCAGCAGCCCGGTGGCGTCCACCCCCGGCGCATGGGCGGCGAGCTCCGCCACGGTCACATCCGGCCGGGCGAGCAGCCATCCCGCGGCCTCGGCTTCAGCGGGCGTCACCACCATCGCCCCCTGCGCGGTCTTCACCACCCATTCGGCGCCCCGCCGCACCGGCTTCGCGCCGTTGGCCACGATACGGAAGGCGCCACCGGCATCGCCATCCCCGGCCGATACCATGCGCGCCGGGCCGCCGAGACCGCGCGAGGCAAGGATATCGAAACCACCGCGACGATGCCGATACTCCGCCGCGAACTGTGCCAGCACCTGCAGCACCTTTGGGTCCCGCGACAATTCGCCCAGCCGCTGGCCGAGCAGCGCCGCGCGCTGGGTCAGCGCGTATTGCGCGGGGGCGCTGCCATCCTGGCGCGGCAGCGGCTTGCGGAATTCGGCGTCATACAGCACGCGCTCGGTCAGGATGTTCAGGAAATCCATCCCGAGCGGCGCATGCACGCCATAGGCGATGTGGACCGAGGAGGGCGCTTCCGCCCGCGCATCGTGATACCAGCCGCGCGGCAGATACAGCAGGTCCCCGGGCTGCATCAGCACCTTGGCGCGCAGCTTGCCGCGCGCCTCGTCATGGTGGGATTGCGCCTGGCCGCGGAACAGCGGGTGGGGAATGGGCTGTTCGGCCCGCCCTTCCCAGATGTTCCAGGTCTTCTCCCCTTCCACCTGCACGGCCCAGACATCATGCGTGTCGTAGTGGGTGTGGAAGGCTTTGTGGGACTGCCAGCTGATGTAGACGTTGCCCTGCGCCTTGCCGAGGCCGGCGGCCTCGATCGCGTCCGACACGCTGGCGAGGCCCGGCGTCAGGCTGTCCACATCATTCATCACCACGCTGGCGCCCTTGGCGATCCAGCCCTGCACCAGCCGGGCATCGGGCTGCAGCACGCTGCCGCCATCCCGGCCCGTGGCGCGGGTGCAGAACTGCTCCGGCGGGATGGTCTGGCTGTCCAGCACCAGCTTGAGCGACACCGAGGTCCAGATATGCGTCATGTCCAGCAGGCGGTTGATCTGCCGCCAGGACAGCACCTGCGCGAACTTCGCCGGGCCGCCCTTGATGTGCAGCGGCGCCTTGTCATGGAACTCGGCAAAGAAGCGCTCCGGCGTTATCGGGGCGAGCAGGGCGGCGAGGTTCTCGATCATTCTCCGAAGGTAGCGCGGCTTCGCGAAAAGTTGCACCCATGGCCACGCCGGCATTTGGGCCCGCGCAGGCTTCGTGACGCTTGCCGTCAGGCCATCCCCGCGCCCACCCTCCGCATCATCCCGGCCGCGGATTGGTCCGCGCCGGGGCAATTCGGAAGGAAAACGCCCGATGGCCGAAGCAGGGATCGCCGGCGACGGTGTGCGCCCGCAGGTTCTGGCGACGGCGCGCCAGGCGCTGGGCCAGCTCGCCCCCGGGCTGCCGCCCATGGCCGGCGCGCTGCTCGCCCGGCTGCACGCGGCGGTGCCGACCGCGGAACTGGCCGCGATGGACCCGGGCCTTCTGGCCGGTGCCGCCGCCAGCCTGTTCACCTTCGCCCTCAACCGCCGCCCGCGGGAGACGAAGGTGCGCATCCTGCTGCCCGGGCTCTCCTCCGGGCACGGCCCCGGCCGCACCGCCACCGCGGTGGTGGAGATCGTGACGGAGGACATGCCCTTCCTGGTGGACAGCGCCCTGGCAGCCTTGGCCGTGCAGGGCCGCGTGGTGCGCCAATTGTTGCATCCCGTCATCCCGGTGGTCCGCGACGCGGCGGGGATGCTGGTCGCCCTGGAGGACGCCACCCCCGGGGAGGGCGCCGCGCCGCGCGAGAGCATGATGCGCATCACGCTGGCCGCCGGCGCCACCTTGCCGCTGGCCGGCGCCTGGCCGCAGCCGGGGCAGGCGAGCGACTGGTCCGCCGTGGAAGCGGCGCTGGTGCGCGCCATGGCCGATCTGCGCCTCGCGGTGACGGATTTCCCCGTCATGCTCGCGCGCCTCGATGCGGCGGGCGCGGAGGTGGCGGAGCCGGAGCCGCGCGAATTCCTGCGCTGGTTGGCGGAGGATAACTTCGTCCTGCTCGGCCATCGCCGGCTGTCGCTGACGCAAGCGGGGCTTGCCGCGGTGGCGGAGGAGGATCTGGGCCTGCTGCGGAACCCCGCGCTGCCGGTCTTCGATGCGCTGCGCGACCCCACCGCCCTGCCCGGTGCCGTGCGTGCCAACCTCGCGCGGATCGATCCCGTGACGGTGGCGAAGGCCAATATGCGCGCCACCGTCCATCGCCCGCAGCACGCCGATGTCGTGATGACCCGCATCCTGGATGAGGAAGGCCGCGTCAGCGGGCTCAGGCTGTTCCTCGGCCTGTTCGCCGCCGCCGCCTACAACCGCAACCCGCGCTCCATCCCCCTGCTGCGGGAAAAGGTGCGCCGCATCGTGCTGGCTGCCGGGATGGAACCCGAAAGCCATGATGGCCGGGCGCTGCGCAACATCCTGGATACCTGGCCGCGCGATGAGCTGTTCCAGGCGCCGGATGCGGCGATCCTCGCGGGCTGCCTGCGGGCGCTGGACCTTTCCATCCGCCCGCGCGCCGCCCTGGTGCTGCGGCGCGATCCCTTCGAGCGCTTCGTCTCCGCCATCGCCTGGCTGCCGCGCGATACCTTTGACACCCAGATGCGGGAGAAGGTGGGCAAGCTGCTGGCGGACAGCTTCGGCGGCCGGCTTTCCGCCTTCTACACGCTGCTGGGCGATGCGCCGCTGGCGCGCGTCCATTTCGTCATCGGCACCACGCCGGGCGCGGTGCCCGTGGTGGAGGATGCCGCGCTGGAAGCCGCCCTCGCCCAAGCCGCGCGGGGCTTTCGCGAAAGGCTGGAGGAGGCGCTGTTCCAGCAGGCGGGGGAGGAGGAAGGTGTCCGGCTGGTCGCCCGCTGGCGCGATGCCTTCCCCGCGACCTACCGCCAGGCGGAAACCGTGGATCAGGCCATCGGCGATCTTTGGCTGTCGCAGGGCCTGGCCGAGGGTGGCCACCCGGTGGCGACCCTGGCGCGCCCGCCGGGCGCCGGGCCGCGCGCGAGGATGCTGCGGCTGGCAAGCCCGGGCGGGCCGCTCGCCCTGGCGGAGGCTCTGCCGCTGTTCGAAAGCCTTGATCTGCGCGCCATCGAGGAGGTGCCGTATCGCCTGGATCCCCAGGGGCAGCCGGTGGTCGTGCTGCATGCCTACCGGCTTGAAGCCCGTGCCGATTTCGAGGACGACCGGCTGGAGGAGGTGACCGCCGCGCTGCACGCGCTGCTGCGCGGCGATGTGGAGGCCGATGGCTTCAACCGCCTGGTGCTGCGCGCGGGACTGTCCTGGAAGGATTGCTGGCTGCTGCGGGCGATGTATCGCTGGCTGAAGCAGGTCGGCTTCCCCTTCGCGCAGGACAGTGTGGAGGCAGCGCTCGCGGCGCACCCCGATGCCGCGCGCATCCTCATCGACCTGTTCCATCGGCGCTTCGCCCCCGGGCTTATGGCCCCTGGGCTTACGGCCCCCAGGCTTACGGCCCCCGTGCTTACGGATCGCGACGAGGCGAAGCTGGATGCCGCCTGGCGGACGCTGCTGGATGGCATCGGCAACCCCGATGAGGACCGCATCCTGACGCGGCTGCGCACCGTGCTGGATGCGATGTTGCGCACCAATTTCTTCGCGGCGAAGGAATTTCTCTCGTTCAAGATCGACAGCGCGAAGGCCGGCGACATGCCGCTGCCCCGCCCGTGGCGGGAGATTTTCGTGCATTCCCCCCGCATGGAAGGCTGCCACCTCCGCGCCGGTCCCGTCGCCCGCGGTGGCATCCGCTGGTCCGACCGGCGGGAGGATTTCCGCACGGAAGTGCTGGGGCTGATGAAGGCGCAGCGGCTGAAGAACGTCATCATCGTGCCGACCGGCGCCAAGGGCGGCTTCATCCTCAAGCACCCGCCGCCCACCGCGGAGCGGGAGGCGTTCATGGCCGAAGGCATCGCCTGCTACAAAACCCTGGTGCGCGGCATGCTGGACCTGACGGACAACTACGCCGCCGACGGGTCCGTGACGCCACCGCCGCAGGTGGTGCCCCGCGATGGGGAGGACCCCTACATCGTCGCCGCCGCCGACAAGGGCACGGCGAGCTTCAGCGACATCGCCAATGGGCTGTCCGCCGAATATGGCTTCTGGCTGGGCGATGCCTTCGCGAGCGGTGGCTCGGCGGGCTACGACCACAAGGGCATGGCCATCACCGCCCGCGGCGCCTGGGTGATGATCGACCGCCATTTTTCCGAGTTGCGCGGCGCGGGCGTGCAGGACGCCGAGTTCACCTGCGCGGGTGTCGGCGACATGTCGGGTGACGTGTTCGGCAATGGGTTGCTGATCTCGGCGAAGACGAAGCTGGTCGCCGCCTTCGACCATCGGCACATCTTCCTCGACCCCGATCCCGATCCGGCGGTGTCCCACGCCGAACGCGCGCGGCTGTTCGCGTTGCCGCGTTCCTCCTGGGCCGATTACGACGCGCGGCTGCTTTCCCGCGGCGGCGCCATCCTGCCGCGCAACGCCCGCACCCTGCCGCTGAGCGCCGAGGCGCGGGCGCTGCTCGGCATCGCGCAGGACCGCGCGGAACCCGCCGCCATCCTGCGCGCGATCCTGCTGCTGCCGGTCGACCTGCTGTATTTCGGTGGCATCGGCACCTATGTGAAGGCCGGCACGGAAACCCAGGCGGAGGCCGGGGACCGCGCCAATGACGCGATCCGCGTCGATGGCCGGGATCTCCGCGCCCGCGTGGTGGGGGAAGGCGCCAACCTCGGCGTGACCCAGGCCGGGCGTATCGAGGCATCGCGCGCCGGCGTCCGGCTCAACACCGATGCGCTCGACAATTCCGCGGGGGTCAGCACCTCCGACCATGAGGTGAACATCAAGATCCTGCTGGCCGATGCGGAAGCCGAGGGTGCGCTGACGCGCCGCCAGCGCGATACCCTGCTGGCGGAAATGACGGAGGAGGTCGGGCACCTCGTGCTGGCCGACAACGCCGCGCAATCCATCGCCATCAGCCTGGAAGCCATGACGGCGGTGGAGGATCTGCCCGCCCATGCCGCGCTGATGCTGCGGCTGGAGGCGGCGGGCATCCTGGACCGGGCCGTGGCCGGCCTGCCCGAAGCGGCCGCCATCCGTGCTCGTGCCGCGGCCGGGGAGGGGCTGGCCCGCCCGGAACTCGCGGCGCTGCTGCCCTTCGCCAAGCTCTGGCTGGCGGAGGCGATCGAGGCGAGCGCGCTGCCGGAGGAAGCGGCGCTGGCGCCGATGCTGGCGGCGTATTTCCCGACCGCGCTGCAAGCGCGCTTCCCCACGCTGATCCCGCGCCATCGCCTGCGGCGCGAATTGCTGGCGACGGCGCTGTGCAACCAGGTGGCCAACCGGCTGGGCGTCGCGGCGTTGGCCCGCCTCAGCGGCGCGGCGGGCGATGGCGCGGCGGTGGCGCGCGCGGCCTGGCTGGCCGGGGCGCTGTTCGGCATCGAGGCGGCGGCAGCGGCGATCGATGCGGCCCCCGCCGATGCCGGAACCCGGCTCGGCGCCCTGCTGGCGTTGCGGCGGCTGGGGGAAGCGGCGTGCCGGGACCTGATGATGGCCGCGGCCAGCCCGATGGCGGAGATCCCCATGGCGGGGACCCCCATGGCGGAGACCCTTGCCGCCCTCGGCGCTGGCGTCGCGGCGCTGGTGGGGGCGGAGGGCTCGGCGCCCGAGGTCGCCGCGCTGGTGGCCGCTGGCCTGCCGGCGGAGGCCGCCGTGCTGGTGGGCGCCGCCCCGCGCCTCGCCGCTGCGCCGGCCGTGGTGCGGCTGGCGGCGGAGGCCGGCACGCCCCCGGCCGAGGCGGCCCAGGCCTGGCGCGCGGTGGGGGAGGATTTCGCGCTGGAGACTTTGCGCACCGCCACGGAATCGGCCCGCGCCACCGGCCCCTTCGCGGCGCGGGCAAGGGCCGAGGCGCTGGTGGACCTCGCCGCCTTGCAGGCAAGGCTGACCCGGGCGCGGCTTGCCCATGGGGCGGCCCATGCGGCCGCTGAGGGGGGCGACGCGGCGCGGCTGGCACGGGATGCGGCGGCGGCCGGGGATCTGGTCGCCATCGGCGTCGCGACGCGCGCCCTGGCGGCGCTGGCGTGAGGCCGGACATCCTGCCGGACCTGCTGGGCTGGGGGCTGCGCCTGGTCTTCTGTGGCACCGCGGCGGGGCCGGAATCCGCCCGCGCCGGGGCCTACTATGCCAAGCCCGGCAACCGCTTCTGGCCGGTGCTGGAGGAAGCCGGCTTCACCGCTGGCCGCCTGCGCCCGGCCGAGTATCCGCAACTGCGGGCACGGGGAATCGGCTTGACCGACCTTGCGAAGTCCCGGAGCGGTGTGGATCGTGACCTGGGGGTGGAGGATTTCGACATCGACCGTTTCTGGGCCTCGATGCGCTTCTATTCGCCGCGTGCCATCGCCTTCACGAGCCAGGAAGCCGCGAGCATCGCCCTCGGCCTCCGCAAGGCGGATATCAGCTTCGGCGCGCGGCCTGGCCGGTCTGTTGGACGACAGCCCGAGGTCTTCGTGCTGCCCAGCCCGTCCGGCAATAACGGCCATTGGGGGCGGCAGAAGCATCATTGGTCGGCCTGCGCGCGGGCGCTGGGCTTCGCGGCATGACGGGGCATCGGACCGAACGCCGGCGCATCCTCGCCTGGGCCTTCTATGACTGGGCGAACAGCGCCTTCCCCACCGTCGTCTCCACCTTCGTCATCGCCGCCTATTTCGTCCAGGGCATCGCCGCCGACCCGGCGACGGGCCAGGCGCAATGGGGGCTGATGCAGTCGGCCGCGGGCTTCGCCGTGGCGCTGCTCTCCCCATTGCTGGGGGCGGTGGCGGATGCCGGTGGCAGGCGCCGGCTGCTGCTCGGCGTCTTCACACTGGTGCTGTCCGCCAGCACGGCGATGATCTGGTTCGCGCGGCCGGAACCTGGGGCGGCGATCTACGCGCTGGTCTGCGTCGGCCTGGCCACCATCGCCTTCGAACTCGGCACGGTGTTCTACAATGCGATGCTGCCCTCGGTCGCGACGCCTGACCGGCTGGGGCGGGTGTCCGGCCTCGGCTGGGGGCTGGGCTATGCCGGTGGGCTGTGCTGCCTCGCGCTGTGCCTGGTGCTGCTGATCCAGCCAAACCCGGCGCTGTTCGGGCTGGATCGCGGGGCGGCGGAACATGTGCGGGCAACGGCGCTGCTGGTGTCCGTCTGGCTGCTGGTGTTCGGCTGGCCGGTGCTGCTGGCGGTACCAGACCCGCCGGGCGCGCGCCGTTCCTGGGGCGATGCGGCGCGGCGCGGCTGGGCGGAGGTCTCGGCCCTGGTCCGCAGCCTGCCCCAGCGCCCGGCGATGCTGCGCTTCCTGCTGGCGCGGTTGTTCTACACCGATGGGCTCAACACGCTGTTCGCCTTCGGCGCCATCTATGCCGCCGGCGTCTTCGGCATGGGGCTGGACCGCATCCTGATCTTCGGCATCACGATGAATATCACGGCGGGGCTGGGCGCCGCCGGCTTCGCCCTGGTGGAGGACCGGATCGGGTCCCGCCGCATGGTGCTGGCCGCGCTCGGCGTCATCGTCGTGCTCGGCACGCTGCTGCTGCTGGCGACGACGGAGACCGGGTTCTGGATCCTGGCGCTGACGCTCGGCCTGTTCTTCGGCCCCGCCCAGGCGGCCAGCCGCAGCTTCATGGCGCGGCTCGCGCCGCCCGGTGAACTCGCGGCGCATTTCGGCCTGTTCGCGCTGTCTGGCCGCGTCACCGGCTTCCTTGGCCCGGCGGCGCTGGCGGCGGTGACGCATGCCACGGGCAGCCAGCGGCTGGGCATGGCGACGGTGCTGGTCTTCCTCGGCATCGGCGCCGCCATCCTGGCCACGGTGCGGGAGGAGACGTAGCGACGCCGTCCCCCCGGCGGTATCCTCGGCCGATGACGGTTGCCGACTTGCCCTCCACTCGCCTCGACCGCTTCGCCGCGGCGTTACGGGGCCGCGTGCGGGGCGGCTTCTACGCGCCCGGGCAGCGGCTGACGGAAGCGGCGCTTTGCGCGGAATTCGGATTGGGGCGCGGGCTGGTGCGCGAAGCCTTTCGGCGGTTGGCGGCGGAAGGGCTGCTGGACGCGACCCCCCATCGCGGTGTTTCCGTCCGTGCGGCCAGCGCCGCCGCGATCCTCGCGGCGGCGCCGCTGCGGGAAGTGCTGGAAGGCCTCGCCGCCCGCCTCGCGGCTGGGAAGGGTGCGGCCGCAAGGCAGGCGCTGATGGCGGCGCTGGCGGCGCAGCGGGCGGCGGAGACGGCGGCGGACCCGGCCCAGGCCTTCGCCTCCGCCGATGCGGCGTTCCACGCCCTGCTGGTCGACCTCGGCGGCAATCCAGGCCTGGAGGCCACGCTGCGGCCGCTGGCCCCATCCCTGACGGCCGCGCAGAACTCGGCGCTGTTCGATGCGGAAGCGCGCCAGGCCGCCCTTGCGGACCACGCGCGGCTGGTCGCCGCCGTGGTGATGGGGGAGGCCGTGGGCGCCGAGGGTGCGGCGCGGGCGCATCGGCGGCGGGAAGATGCGCGGCTTGCGGCCTTGCTCGCATTGTAGCCCCCCTTTCCCCCCTGGCGTCCTCGGCCGATGATGCGGCCAGGACACGGCTGCGCCTCGGGGATGGTGATGGATAAAGCGACTTTGGCCGAGCAGGCCTGGGCCCTTTCCTTCGGGGATCTGCCGCTGGAGGAAGGCCTCGCCTTGCGGGAGAATGCGGATTGGCGGCTGTTTCCCGCCACCGACCCCGCCCGCTATGCCGGGCTGCTTTCCGTCGCCGATATCGACGCCTTCCTGGCCACGGAAGCGGCGCGCCGGCCGCGCATCTCCATGGCCGATGGCAACCGCAAGGGCGGTGCCGGGGTGCCGGAGGAAGACTATTCCCGCGGCGATGGCAGCGCCGACCTGCCGCAGCTTTTCGCGCTGTTCGACGCCGGCGCGACGCTGGTGCTGTCCCAGTTCCATGAAATGCACCAGCCGCTGGCGCGCTATTGCCGGGGCCTGGAACAGCTGTTCCTGCACGGGGTGCAGGCCAACATCTACTTGACCCCGGCGGGCGCCCAGGGCTTTCGCATGCACTACGACACGCATGACGTGCTGGTGCTGCAGGTCACCGGCGAAAAGCACTGGCGCATCTGGCCCGGCCAGCCCTTTCCCGCGCCGACGCGGCGCACCCCCTGGGTCGGCGGCGTGGAGCCGCTGGCGGACGCGGTTGAGGTGACGATGCGGCCGGGCGATGCGCTCTATGTCCCGCGCGGCGTGCTGCATGACGCGGCGGCGCAGGAGGGGGCGGAGCCATCCCTGCACATCACCGTGGGCTTCATGGAGCCATCCTTCGCCAGCGTTCTCCGCATGGCGGTGGATCTGCTGGAGGAAGCGGAGCCAGCCTTGCGCCAAGCCTTCCCAACCTGGCGCCTGGCCGAGGGCCCGGGCGCGCTGGCCGCCATGGCGCAGCCGCTGGCCGCCATGCTCGCCCAGCCGGCGGCGCTGGAACGCACGGCGCTGGCGCTGCTGGACCGGCTGGCGGTGGACCGGCCGACGATGCTGGCCCGCGGCCTGTTCCCCGCCATGCCGGAAGCCGGCACCAAGCTGCGCCTGGCGGAAGCCGTGCTGCATGCGCTGGTGCCGGATGAGGAAACCGGCGGCGCCGTGCTGCGCTGGGCCGGCGATCCGCTGTCCCTGACGGCGGAGGAAGCCGGCTGGATCGCAGCACTGGCCGAAGGCACGACGCCGGCGGCGCTGGGGGACGGCGCGCTCGACTTCTGCCGCCGCCTGAAGCGGCTGGGGCTGGTCGAGGCGGAAGATATCCCGGCCTAAGCCCCGCCGTGGCGTTCCGGCTCCAGCCGCGCCTTGAGGTAGGCGAGCAGGGGAAACAGCCCGGTGCAGAAGGCGAGCAGGATGCCCCAGCCGCCTTCCCGGTATCCCTTGCGGGAGATGTAGGACTTCACGAAGCGGGAGACGAACCGCCGCAGATTGTCGGGCAGGGAGCCGATCTTGCCGCTGGCGATGAGGTCCGCGGCCTTGGCGGAGGAATACTTGTCGAGCCGCCGCAGCATGTCCGAAATGTCCCGGTCCACCAGGTGGATCAGGGCGCCTTCCGTGATCTTCGGGCCTTCCTTGCCCACCCAGTCCAGCCCGGGATGCACGCGCTGCGCCCGCCAGCTTTTGGCGCCGCGCCGGAACAGGCGAGGGACGGACGTCGTTCCGAAACTCCCCGCCCAGCCATACCGAACCAGCCGGTCGCCGACATAATTGTCCACCGGCACCTGGTGCCAGGCATGGGTCGAGGTCCCGATCATGCGCCGGACGGCGGCGGCCAGCGGCGGGCTCACCCGTTCATCGGCGTCCACTTCCAGGATCCAGTCGCCCGTGCAGGCGGCGATGCCGGCATTGCGGCGGCCGCCTTCCAGCTCCCAGGCGCCTTCCAGAACCCGGCCGCCGGCGGCCTGGACGATGGCGGCGCTGGCATCCGTAGTGCGGTCCAGCACCACCACCACCTCATCGGCGAAGGCGACGGAGGCGAGACAATCCGGCAGGCGCGCGGCCTCATTCCGCGCGACGATCAGGGCGGAAAGGCGCGGCGCGCTCATCCGCGGGCCATCCTGTCGCGTGCCATCCGAAGCGGGGTGCGCTGCATCATCCTGTCCAAAAGTCGGGCGTCCAGTATCGCCCAGCGCGGCATCGCGGGAAAGCAGGCCAGCCATGCGGCGCGGCCTCCCTTGCAGGGAAGCATGGGGCGGGGGAGGCTGATGGCCGAAACGTCCTGCTCCGCAAACCCAGTGATGCCATGAAACACATTCCGCGCGCGGCGATCCCCATCCTGCTCGCCGCCGCGCTGTCGCTGGCGCTGGCCAATGGCATGCGGCAGAGCCTGGGCCTGTTCCTGCAACCCGTGACGAAGGAACTGGGCATCGCGGTCGCCGAGTTCACCCTCGCCATCGCCCTGCAGAACCTGGCCTGGGGCATCGCCCAGCCCTTCGCGGGGGCCATCGCGTCCCGCTTCGGCTTCCGGCCCACCATGATGGTGGGCGGCGCCACCTATGCCGCGGGGCTGATGCTGCTGGCGCATGCCGATGGCGTGCTCGCCATCATGCTCGGCGCCGGGCTGCTGATCGGGCTCGCGCTGGCGGCGACGGCGAGCGGCATGGCCATGGCCGTTGCCTCCCGCCCCGTGCCGAATGCGGCGCGCAGCAGCGTGCTGGGTATCGTCTCCGCCATCGGGTCCACCGGGCCGCTGATGGCGGCGCCGGTGGCGCAGGGGCTGATGGATGCCTTCGATTGGCGGGCCGGCGTGCTGGGGCTGTTCTGCCTGGCGCTCTGCCTGCTGCCGGCGGCCTGGATCGCCGGGCGGGTGGACCGTGTGCCGGTGGCCCCCACCAAGACGGGCGATACCTCCGCACTGGTCGCCGCGCGGGCGGCAATGGCGCATGGCGGCTTCCTGGTGATGGCCGGTGCCTATTTCGTCTGCGGCCTGCAGCTGGTGTTCCTGACCACCCACCTGCCCTCCTACCTCGTGCTGTGCGGGCTCGATCCGATGCTCGGCGCCACGGCCCTCGGCGTCATCGCCGCCTTCAACGTGGTGGGCAGCCTGTTCTTTGGCTGGGCGGGCGGGCGCTGGTCGAAGGGCGTGCTGCTGGGGCTGATCTACGTCACGCGGTCCATCGTGCTGGGGTGGTATTTCGCGGTGCCGCCGACGCCCACCAGCACGCTGATCTTCGCGGCCATCATGGGGTTCCTCTGGCTCGGCGTGGCACCGCTGATCTCCGGCGCGGTGGTGGAGATGTTCGGCCTGCGCTGGCAGGCGATGATCCAGGGTTTCGCGTTTTTCAGCCACCAGCTCGGCAGCTTCCTCGGCGCCTATGGCGGCGGCGTCATCTTCGACGCCAGCGGGTCCTATGAACTGGCGTGGAAGCTCGGCGTGGGGATGGGGCTGGCGGCGGGAGTCATGCAGATCATCGTGGCGCTGCCGCGTGGGCCGGGGGTACGGCCGGCGCCGGCGTAAGAAGCCGGCGTAAGAAAACAGTCCGGCTTGATGGGGAAGGCGCTGCCTTCCCCACACCCCATCCGCCAGGGCCGAGCCGGCCCTGGACCCGGCTCCAGCTGGACCCGGGGTCAGGCGGTGCGGTCGCCGCCGCCGCTGGCGAGTGCGGCCTGCGCCGCGGCAAGGCGCGCCACCGGCACCCGGTAAGGGGAGCAGGAGACGTAGTCGAGCCCGGCCTGGCCGCAGAAATGGATCGAGGCGGGGTCGCCGCCATGCTCCCCGCAGATGCCGAGCTTGAGGTCCGGCTTCGTCTTCCGGCCCTTCTGCGCGGCGATCTCCACCAGCGCGCCGACGCCGTCGATGTCGATGGAGACGAAGGGGTCCTTCGGCAGGATGCCCTTCTCGACGTAGATGGGCAGGAACTTGCCGGCATCGTCGCGGGACAGGCCGAACACCGTCTGCGTCAGGTCATTCGTCCCGAAGCTGAAGAAATCCGCGACCTCGGCGATCGAATCCGCGGTCAGGGCGGCGCGCGGCAGCTCGATCATCGTGCCGACCTGATAGACGATGTGGTAGCCGCTTTCGGCGAAGACCTCCTGCGCCACCTTGTCCACCAGGGCGCGCGTGATCTCGAGCTCCCGCTTCGTCATGACCAGCGGGATCATGATCTCCGGCACCGGGGCGGCGCCGGTTTCCTTGCCGGTCTGCACCGCCGCCTCGAAGATCGCGCGGGCCTGCATCTCATAGATCTCGGGGAAGGTGATGCCGAGGCGGCAGCCGCGATGGCCGAGCATCGGATTGGCTTCCGAGAGATCCGCCACGCGGCGCTTCATCACCGCGACATCGGCGCCGAGGCTTTCCGCGACCTCCTCGATCTCGCTTTCCTTGTGCGGCAGGAATTCATGCAGCGGCGGGTCGAGCAGGCGGATCGTCACCGGCAGCCCCGCCATGATCCGGAACAACTCCAGAAAATCCTTCCGCTGGAAGGGCAGCAGGCGGGAGAGCGCATCGCGCCGCCCGGCTTCGGTGTCCGCCATGATCATCTGGCGCACGGCGCCGATGCGCTCTGGGTCGAAGAACATGTGCTCCGTGCGGCAAAGCCCGATGCCCTCGGCGCCGAATTTGCGGGCGGTTTCGGCATCCAGCGGGGTTTCGGCATTGGCGCGGACCTTCATTTTCCGCACGCCGTCCGCCCATTCCATCAGCGTCCCGAAGTCGCCGGACAATTGCGGCTCGATCATCGCGACGGTGCCGGCAAAAACCTCCCCGGTCGCGCCATCCAGCGTGATCGTCTCGCCCGCCATCAGGCGCTTGCCGCCCGCGGTGAGCGTCTGCTGCGCGTAGTCCACCACGATGGTGCCGGCACCGGCCACGCAAGGCCGGCCCATGCCACGGGCGACCACGGCGGCGTGGCTGGTCATGCCGCCGCGCGTCGTGAGAATCCCCTTCGCGGCGTGCATCCCGTGGATATCCTCGGGGCTCGTCTCGATGCGGACGAGGATGACAGCCTCGCCCTTCGCGGCCCGCGTCTCCGCCTCATCGGCCGAGAAGACGATGACGCCGCAGGCGGCACCCGGGGAAGCCGGCAGGCCCTTGGCGATCGCCTTGCACGGCGCCTTGGGGTCCAGCGTCGGGTGCAGCAACTGGTCGAGCGCCTTGGGGTCGACGCGCTTCACCGCCTCGGTCCGGTCGATCAGCCCTTCGCGGGCCATATCGACCGCGATCTTCAGGCTGGCGGCGGCGGTGCGCTTTCCGTTGCGGGTCTGCAGCATGTACAGCGTGTTCTGCTGCACCGTGAATTCGATGTCCTGCATATCCGTGTAGTGCTTTTCAAGCCGCGCGCGGACTTCCACCAGCTCCGCATAGGCCTTGGGCATCACCACTTCCATGCTGCGCTCATTCGGCTTGGCGCGCGCTTCGGACATGGGCTGCGGGGTGCGGATGCCGGCGACGACGTCCTCGCCCTGCGCATTCACCAGGTATTCGCCGTAGAAGAAATTCTCGCCTGTGGAGGGGTCCCGCGTGAAGCAGACGCCGGTCGCGCAATCCTCGCCCATATTGCCGAAGACCATCGCCTGGACGTTCACGGCGGTGCCCCATTGCGCGGGGATGTCGTGCAGGCGGCGATAGGTATTGGCGCGCGGGTTCATCCAGGAACCGAAGACGGCGCCGATGGCGGCCCACAACTGCGCGTGCGGGTCCTGCGGGAAGGGGTTGCCGGTCACCTCGGCCACCATTTCCTTGTAGCCATCGACGACGCGGTGCCAGTCCTGCGCCGTCAGGTGGGTGTCCTCCTCGACGCCCTTGTCCTGCTTCACATGCTCAATGATGTCCTCGAAGCGGTGGTGGTCCACGCCGAGCACGACGGAGCCGAACATCTGGATGAAGCGGCGGTAGCTGTCCCAGGCGAAGCGGGCATCGCCGGACGCGACGGCCAGGCCATCCACCGTGGCGTCGTTCAGGCCGAGGTTCAGCACCGTGTCCATCATGCCGGGCATGGAGACACGCGCGCCGGAGCGGACGGAGACGAGCAGCGGCTTGCGGTGGTCGCCGAACTTCGTGCCGACGGCCTCCTCGATCCGCGCCAGCGCGGTATCGACGGAGGCGCGCAGCTCGGGCGGATAGGATTGGCCGTGATCGTAGTAGTAGGTGCAGACCTCGGTGGTGATGGTGAAGCCGGGCGGCACGGGAAGGCCGATGCTGGCCATCTCGGCCAGGTTCGCCCCCTTGCCACCCAGCAGGTTGCGCATGTCCGCTCGGCCCTCATTGTGGCCGGCACCGAAGCTGTACACCCACTTCGTCATTGGACGGCGTTCTCCTGCAAACTGCGTGGCGTTCCGCAACGGCTTCATACCGCGGCGCCCGGCGAGGCAAGCACCATGCCGGTTTGGTTTGGTTCAGCCTTCGATTCGAGAGAACTCTGCCACGGCACCCATGGCGGCACGAAGGCGGGCAAGGAGGCGTAACCGGTTCCGGCGCAGTTCTGGCGCCGGGTCGTTAACGGTCACGCGATCAAAGAAGGCATCCAGCGGCGCGCGCAAAGCGGCGAGAGCCGACATGGCAGAAATGTAATTTTCGGCGGCGAGCGCGGCGGCCACCGCCGGCACCGCGATATCGAGGGACGCGGCCAGCGCCTGTTCCTCCGGCGCCGTCAGCAGGACCGGGTCGACTTCCCCGGAATGCGGGCCGTCCTTCTTGTCCTCGATGCGGAGAATATTGGCGGCGCGCTTGGCGGCGGCGAGCAGGTTTGGGCCATCGGCCCCTTCGACGAGGGCCTGGAGAGCCTCGGCCTTGGCGAGCAGGCGGACGAGGTCGTCCTCGCCCCCGGTGCCGAAGGCGGCGGAGACGATGTCATGGCGGGCGCCTTCGGCGCGGAGTTGGACGCGGAGGCGTTCGGCGAGGAAGTCGAGCAGTTGAGAAGTCGCGAGAGACTGACTGTTAGCTGTGAAGCCAGCCGTTGCTTCGATTTCGAAGCGCGCGCCAGTCGCTTCAATGCGCGCCTTCTCGTCTTGCGCACGCTTGAAATCTTGGTCGGCCAAGCTCCCAATCAGCTCCACATAATGTGTATCCAGGATTGGACCAAGAGACAGGCGGAGTCGATTCTCACGAAGCAGTCGAATTACCCCCAATGCTGCCCGCCGAAGCGCAAACGGATCTCCACTCCCTGTTGGCTTTTCGCCAACCATGAAAAAGCCGGTCAGCGTGTCCAGCTTATCCGCCAGCGCGACCGCGATCGCCACCGGCTCATTCGGCACCGCATCCCCCGGACCGAGCGGTCGGTAATGCGTGGCAATGGCCTCCGCAACGCGAGAATCCTCGCCCTGGTGCAGGGCGTAGTAGCGCCCGATGATGCCCTGCAATTCCGGAAACTCGCCGACGAGGCCGGAGGCGAGGTCCGCCTTGACCAACCCCGCCGCGCGCTTCGCCAGCGCCACATCCGCGCCGACCAGCGGCGCCAGGTATTCCGCCAGCCGCACGATGCGCTGAATACGCTGCCCCTGCGTCCCCAGCTTTGCGTGGAAGACGACGGAATCCAGCTTCGGGAGGAACGACTCAAGGGATTGCTTCCGGTCCAAATCCCAGAAGAACCGCGCATCCGAAAGCCGCGCCCGAAGCACGCGTTCATTGCCGGCCACCAGCGTCGCGCCGCCGTCGACCGCCGCAATATTGGCGACCAGCGCGAAGAAGGGCGCCGCCGTGCCATCCGGCTTCACCATCGAGAAATACCGCTGGTTGACGCGCATCGTCGTGCGCATCAGCTCCGGCGGCAGGTCCATGAAGGCGTCGTCGATCCGGCCGAGCAGGGGCACCGGCCATTCGACCAGCCCCGCCACTTCCTCCAGCAGCCCCTTGTCCGGCACCACGCGCACGCCCTGCGCCGCCGCGAGGGACGCAAGCCCCTCCTCGATGATCCGCATGCGTTCCGCCGCATCCGGCACCACGAAGCGGTCCCGCAGCCCGGCCTCGTAATCCGCGAGGCCCGTGACCGCGAAGGCACCGCCGCGGCCGGCATGGGCCGCCATGATGCGGTGGCCTTCCGTCAGATTGCTGCTCACCAGACCCGGCATTTCATCAATCGCAAACGGCACCACGACGCCGTCGAGGATGCACAGGATGCGGTGCAGCGGCCGCACCCAGGTGAAGGGGCCGTTCCAGCGCATGGATTTCGGCCAGCCGAATCCCCGGATCAGCCCCGGCATGACGGACGCCACCAGCGCCGCCGCCGTCACCGTCTCGCCCGGCTTCTGCAAAACCCAGAACCCGTTCTGCTCCGCCAGCATTTCTCGAGTCGCGCCATGCTTCTTGAGAAAGCCGTCCAGCGCCTGGGGTGGGGCGGCGGTGCGCGGCCCGCGTTCCTCCTTGCCCTCGGTGGTCACCTCGGCCCGCAGCGTCGCGGAAAGCCCGATGCGGCGCGGCCCGTAGAAGGGTTTTGGTGCGCCTTCCAGCACCGGCGCCACCGCGGCGGCGAAGACTCGCGAAAAATCCTCCGCGCCGCGCGCCTGCATGCGCGCCGGGATTTCCTCGGAGAAGAGTTCGAGCAGGAGTTCAGGCATGGCCTAGATGGCCCTCTTCACATCGGTCTGGGCGAAATCCTCGCCCTTGAACAGCAACGGCTCCCCGCGTTCCCGCGCCAGGGCGTAGGAAAAGCAGTCACCGAGATTGAGCCTGGCGGGGTGCCGCCCCTTGCCGTAGCGGCGCCAGCCTTCGCGCGCCCGTTCCGCCTGGCGCTCATCAAGGGCGATGACCCGCGCGCCGACACGCCGCAGCAGCCCGTCCAGTTCTCGCCCCAGCTCCGCTCCGCCGCGCCCTTCGGCAACCATGGTCGCCTCCAACAGGGTCGCCGCCGAGATCACGATGGCCGTGCCGGAATCGCCGATCGCTTCCGCGAGGCGCATCGCCTCCGGCTCCTTGTTCAGGATCGCGATCAGGGCAGAGGTGTCGAGGATCAAATGGGCAGGCCGTTTTCGTCATACAGGTCGGAATGGTCGCTGTGCCGCAGATGCGGGGGCGTCAGCTTGCTGGCCCGCTCCCCGATCTCAAGCAGGTCCCGCACCAGCGCGTCGCGTTCCTGCTTGCGGTTCCGGTCCCGTTCCGCGCGCAGCGTCCGCACGCCTTCGCGCAGGACACCGGTGACACTGGTGCCCATTTCCTGCGCCAGCGCCTTCGCCTCGGCGATCAGCACCTCGTCCTTGATGTTCAACTGACCCATGGCGTCGCCCCGGCGGTATAAACCCCACCGAAAATGGTAGAGCGACGAGGCCCCGGCAAGGTCAAACCCGCTCCCCCGCCACCCAGGCCTCGCAGCACGCTTTTGCGAGTGCCCGGACGCGGCCGATATAGGCGGCGCGCTCGGTCACGCTGATGGCGCCACGGGCGTCGAGCAGGTTGAAGCGGTGGGACGCCTTGATGCACTGGTCATAGGCCGGCAGCGCCAGCGGTGGATCATAGTCCAGCAGCGATTGGCATTCCTTCTCCGCGTCCGCGAAGTGCTGAAACAGCATATCGGTGCTCGCCGCGGTGAAATTGTGGTGGCTGTATTCGACCTCGGCGCGCCGGAACACGTCCCCATAGGTCACGCCACGACCATTGAAATCGAGGTGGTACACATCGTCCACGTCCTGGATGAACATCGCCAGGCGTTCCAGCCCATAGGTCATCTCGAAGGACGGAATCTCGCAGGCGATGCCGCCGACCTGCTGGAAATAGGTGAACTGGCCGACTTCCATGCCATCGCACCACACCTCCCACCCCAGACCCCAGGCGCCGAGAGTGGGGCTTTCCCAGTCATCCTCGACGAAGCGGAAATCATGCTTCATCGGATCGAGGCCGAGTTCCCGGTAGCTCGCCAGCAGCAGGTCCTGCGCATCGCGGGGCGATGGCTTCATGATGACCTGGTACTGGTAGTAGTGCTGCAACCGGTTCGGGTTTTCCCCATACCGCCCATCCGCCGGGCGGCGGGACGGCTGCACATAGGCCGCCGCCCAGGGCTTGCCTCCCAGCGCGCGCAAGGTCGTCGCGGGGTGGAAGGTGCCGGCGCCCACCTCCATGTCGTAGGGCTGCAGGATCAGGCAGCCCTGCGCGCTCCAGAAACGATGGAGGCGGAGGATGATCTCCTGGAAGGAAGGCGGTTTGTCGGACATGCGGGGGCGGGTCTTGCCGGGGGAGGTTTCGCTCGGTCAATACTCCCCGGGCCGGGCGTGCCGCAAGCAAGCCCACCCGCGCCGCTGACGAAGGACCCGCCATGCACCCCCCGGCGATGCACCCAACCGAACGCCTGATCCGCGACTACTACGCCGCCTTCGAGGCCGGCGACCGGGACGCGATGCTGGCGCTGGTGGCGGACAACGTGGTGCATGATGTGAACCAGGGCAGCCGCCGCGAAGGCAAAGCGGCCTTCCGCGCCTTCATGGCGCAGATGGACGCCGCCTATGCCGAACGGATCGCGGATTTGGTTGTGATGGTGGATGGCACCGGCAGCCGCGCCGCGGCGGAATTCATCGTACTGGGGACCTATCTCCGCACCGATCCCGGCCTGCCGGAAGCGCATGGCCAAGCCTATCGCCTGCCCGCCGGCGCCTTCTTCACCGTGCAGGATGGCCAGGTCGCCCGCGTCGCCACCCATTACAACCTGCCCGACTGGATCGCGCAGGTGTCCCGCAAACCCCCGCAGCAGGAACCGTCCGATGCCTGAGATCATGGTCTTCGCCGCCACCGGCCGCACCACCGAACAGAAGCGCGGCCTCGCCCGCGACCTGACGGAGGCGATGGTGAAGAATTTCGGTGTCGCGGCGGAATCGGTCACCGTGCAGATCATCGAATCGCCCAGGGATTCGAAGGCCAAGGGCGGCATCCTGTTCTGCGACCGGTGAGCATCATGACCCAAAGCGCCGTGACAGCCGAAGAATTCGCCGCCGGCCTGAAGGCCGATGGCTTCGCGGAGACCCTGACCCGGCGGATGGAAGCCGGGCAGGCGGCACCGACCCATACCCACCCCTTCGATGCCCGGCTGCTGGTGCTGGATGGCGAAATCATCCTGGAACAGGGCGGCACCACCCGCCACTACGGCCCCGGCGAGGCCTTCGAGGTGCTGGCCGGCGTGCCGCATGCCGAAAGCTTCGGCCCGGCCGGCGCCGCCTACCTCGTCGGCCGCCGCGCCGCCGGCTGATCAGGCGGGCTTCTCGCCCTTCACCACCACGCGGTGCAGCAGCCGGCGCATCGCGGGGTCGAAGGCGCCGCGCTGGTGCATCGTGCAGCGATTGTCCCAGATCATCATGTCGCCGACGCGCCAATGCTGCGTCCACTTGAAGTCGCCCGCCATCAGATGCGCCCAGAGCGCATCGAGCAGGGCCTCGCTCTCCGCGACCTCCATCCCCATGACATAGGCATTGGACCGCTTGCCGAGATAGAGCGACCGCCGCCCCGTCACGGCATGGGTCCGCACGATGGGATGCACGGCGCCGGCGATGTCGCGGATATCGCCGCTGGTGGGTGCCACCGTCCCCGGCCGCTGCTTGCCGGAGGAGACATAGACGGCGTCATGCTTGATGGCGCGCCCCTCCACGGCCTGCTTCAGCGCCGCGGGCAGCGCGGCATAGGCGGCTTCCATGTTCAGCCAACTGGTATCGCCGCCCGCATCGGTGGGGATTTCGAGCGACCGCAGCAGGCTGGCGGAGGGTGGAGCATCGATGAAGCACATGTCGGTGTGCCAATCCGCCTCCCCCGCGCCGAGTTCGCCGACCGCCTTGCCGTTCTCCACGATGTTGGAGATCTTCACGATCTCCGGGATGCCCGCGACATAGACCTTGCCGGTCAGACGCGTTCCCGGGTTGAAATCGAGTTCCCCGAAGCGGCGCCCAAGGGCGACATGCGCCGTGTCATCCAGCGTCTGCCCGCGGAAGCGCAGCACGAGGTGGTCGAGCCAGGCCTGGCGGATGGCGGCGAATTGCGCGTCGGAGAGGTTGCCGAGGTCCACACCCTCGACGTCCGCGCCAAGGGCGGCGCCGGTCGGCAGGATGCGGATATCGGTGCCGGCATGGTCCAGCATGGCCTGTTTCCTCCAGGAAGTGCCGGAGGCTAGCCAGGGCGATTGTCTCGCGTCAAGGGAATTGGTCTGACCGGTTGACGGGCCTGTCCAGTGGACCCTAGGCTTCCCAGGATGTCCACCCAACCGCGCCCCGCGCTGCCGCCGCTTCGCCTCATCCGCCCGAAGCGGATGTATGAGCAGGTGGCCGAGCAGATCGAGGCGCTGATCCGCGCCGGCACCTTCACCCCCGATGCCCGGCTGCCGGGGGAACGCGAATTGGCGGACCAACTCGGCATCAGCCGGCCCTCGCTGCGGGAGGCGCTGATCGCGCTGGAAACCGCGGGGCTGATCGAGACGCGCGTCGGGGATGGCACCTATGTCCGCCCCGATATCGGCCCGACGCCGGTATTCCCCCTCGCCACCGGGCGGGATCTCGGCCCCGGCACACTGGAACAGTTCGAGGCACGGCGCGCGCTGGAATGCGCGGCGGCGGAACTGGCGGCGCTGCGGGCGGGGGCGGAGGAACGGGCGGCGCTGGGGGAATGCCTGGCGCGCATGCGGGGGCTGGTGGAAGGTGGCGGCAATCCGGCGCGGGAACACCAGGTGTTCCACACCGGGCTGGTCGATGCCGCGCACAACCAGATCTTCTCCCGCCTGGTGCGGGAATTGTGGCGGGCGCGGCAGGGCGCGATGTGGGACCTGCTGCGGCGCAAGGTCGAGAATGTCGAAAGCTGGCGCGCCGGCCTGCTGTTCCGCGCTCAGTTGATGGAGGCGCTGGCAGCGCGTGATGGCGCGGCGGCGCGGGCCTTGATGGAAGCGCATTTCCACCGCGTCGGGCGGCGATACTTCGACCCGGGCGAATGACCCGGGCGGACAAGGGGGAGAAAAACGGAAAATGATGTCCAGGATCACCCGACGCGGGGCGCTGGCCGGTAGCCTCGCCTTGGCGGCACCAGCGATCGGCACCGCGCAGGCGCCGCAGACCATCACCATGTGGACCTTCCTCGACCCCTCCCGGCCGGGCGGGCGGGAACGCGCGCTGAAGTCGATGATCGACAGCTTCGAGGCAGCGAACCCGAACCTCCGCATCCGCGTCGAGCCGCAGGTCTGGACGACGATGGCGGAGCGCTTCGTGCTCGGCGCCAATGCCCGCAACGCGCCCGATATCTGCTGGGTGAACGCCGAAAACCTGGGCCTGGTGATGGGCACGGAAGCGGCGGCCGATCTTTCGCCCGTGGTGAATGCCTGGCCCGCCGCGCGGCGCGCCGACCAGCTTCTGCCCTCCGCCCTGCAATCCGTGACGTTGCGCGGGCGTGTGATGGCGATGCCGCTGATGGCCACGACCTTCGTGCTGATGGTGCGGCGGGACCTGCTGGCGGCCGCCAGCATGACGCTGGACCGGCTGAAGACCTGGGATGGCGTGGTCGAGGCCGCGAAGGCGATGACGCGCGATACGAATGGCGATGGCCAGCCCGATATCTGGGGCCTCGGCCTTGGCATCGCGACGGAACGCTATTCCGTGACGCCCGCCGTGCTCGGCGCATTGGGTGGCCAGGGTGGCTTCTTCGGGGAAGGCTGCGCCGCCCGCATCAACACGCCGGAGGCGGCGCGCGCGGTGCAGTGGCAGGCGGACCTGATCCTCCGCCACCGCGTCACGCCGCGGGAGGCGCTGGCGATGACATCGGACGATTCGATCGACCAGTTCTCCGCCGGGCGTTTCGCGATGCAGGTCATCTCCAATGCGCGGTTCGAGCAGATCCAGCGCACGGCGGCCGGATGGAACAAGGATGACCTGGTGATGGCGCCGATCCCGGGCTGGACGGCGGACCGGCTCGGCCCGTCGCTGATGACCGGGTGGTTCGCCGTGGCCTGGCGCGGATCGCCACGGGTGCGCGATGCGATGCGCTTCGTGGACCACATGGCGACGCCGGAAGCGATGCAGATGTGGAGCGTGCCGGGCGGGCAGGTGCCGATGCTGCGCAGCGTCGCCGACAGCGCGGCGATGCAGCAGCCGGAAAACGCGCCGCTGAAGCAGGTGGCCGGCTTCTTCGCCACCTCCGGCCTCGCGATGCCGAGCCAGTGCAGCTGGGCGCGGACGCTCGCCGATTTCAACCTGGCGACGCAGCAGGTGGTGCTGGGCCAGCGGAGCGTGGCGGACGCGCTGCGCCAGGCCGAACGCGCGACGCAGGACCGCCAATAGGATGCGGCGCGCCGAGCGCTGGGTGCCCTGGCGGCTGCTGGCGCCGGCGCTGATCCTGGAAGCGGTTCTGGTGCTGGGGCCGCTGCTGATCGGGCTCTGGTACAGCCTGCACAATGTCCGCTTCTTCCAGGTCCGGCGCTTCGTGGGCCTGGAGAATTACGAACGCGTGCTGGGATCGCCGGAGGTGCTGAACGCGCTCTGGGCGACGGCGGTGTTTTCCCTCTTCGCGCTGGTCCTGACCTTCGCGCTGGGCTTCGCGCTGGCAGTGTGGCTGGAACGCGATGGACGCTGGGCCACGGCGATGCGCGCGGTGGTGCTGGTGCCCTACATGATCGCGATGCTGGTGGGCTCGATGCTGCTGAAATGGCTGTTCAGCCAGGAAGCGGGGCTGGCGACGCTGGTGCTGGGGCCGATCGGCCTCGGCGAGCACGCGATCCTCGCCGATCCCACCACGGCGATGGCGGCGCTGGTGTTCAACGCGATGTGGCGCGACAGCGCCTTCGCCATGATCATGCTGCTGGCCGGGCTGAAGGCCATTCCCCCTTCCCTGCATCTGGCAGCGCGGGTGGATGGCGCAGGGGCGTGGATGCGCTTCCGGCGTATCACCCTGCCGTTGATGCGCATCCCCATCCTGATCACGCTGGTGCGGCTGATGGTGCACTTCGTGAACATCCTGACCTTCCCGCTGATCCTGACCGGCGGCGGCCCCGGCAATGCGACGGAAGTGGTGGTGCTGAAGATGTTCCGGCTCGGCTTTTCCGACCATGTGCTGGGGCAGGCCAATGCGCTGGCGCTGCTGATCTTCCTGGCCAATCTGGCGCTGGTGGCGGTGCTGCTGGCGCTGTTCCGCCGCGCGGGGCGCGTCTGATGCGGGACGTCGCCCGGCGCCGCGCGCTGCGTGGCGCCATCAACGCGCTGATCGCGGCCTTCGCGCTGTTTCCCATCCTGTGGGGGCTGTCCTCCTCCCTCAAGCCGACGGACCGCATCATCGAATTCCCGCCGCGCCTGCTGCCGGGGAGCCCGACTCTGGAACACTACATCCGCGTCTTCCAGGATGACGCGGCCTACTACATCGGCAACAGCATCCTGGTCTCCGCCGCCACCGTGGCCTTCACGCTGCTGCTCGGCGCGCTGGGTGGCTATGCGCTGGCGCGGCATGATTTCCGTGGGCGCGGCGTGGTGATGATGGCGATCGTCTCGATCATGAGCATCCCCATCGCCTCCCTGCTCGTGCCGACCTTCACGCTGATCTCGCTCGTCGGGCTGTTCGATACGCGGCTCGGGCTCGTGCTGCTCTACACTGCCTACCAGCTGCCGGCGGCGATCTGGATGCTCTACGGCTATTTCACCACCTTGCCCGTCGAGTTGGAGAATGCCGCCCGCGTCGATGGCTGTTCGCCGCTGCGCACGCTGACGCATGTGGTGCTGCCGCTGTCGAAGCCGGGGCTGGTGGCGGCAGCGCTGTTCGTCCTCGTCT